>JBGTMM010000420.1:0-5119 GCA_041743635.1 Bythopirellula sp. | reverse complement strand
GCAAGAGTTGCCCACAGCGCGGCCACCCACCAACTGACGATGGTGAACGCTTCCATCCAATCGCCGCCAAAACGGTCCGCCACGATGCCGAGCGCAAACGCCAGGGCCACCAACAGCAACGGCTGCGCGGCCCGTGGTTGGCTGCGGACGCGAAATTCAGAAAATTCCACGCTCATGGCGACCTGGCTATTCGAGGAAAAATACACGAACCGGAAAGTTTTAATGTACCGTAGGGTCGAGCGCGGCGAAATCAGCCCACAAAGACCTATTTGATTTACCGCGGAGGCGCAAAGTCGCGGAGGGATATGCAAGATTCAATTTTTCAGACTTTTTTCCGCGCCTCTGTGACTCTGCGGTCTAAACATTTGAAGGGGAATCGCCATTTTTGGTTGTCACGCTTGAAGGATGGCCCGAAAGTGGAAACAATAGGCCGAATCTTAAATTGTCTTGCTTCACGGAGAACTCCGCATGAAATACCGCGTTACTGATACTGTTCCCCCCTGGGCCATCGCCGCCGCGCTGTTGGGGGCTCTGCTCGCCCCTATCGAGCCGAGCTTGGCCTCCACGGAAGCGACAGAAAAACAGTCGGCCGCTAAGCCAACCACCAAAACTTCAGACGAGGAGTCCGCCTTGATCCCCCGCAGCGTGTTGTTTGGCAATCCTGAACGTGCCAGTGCCCGCGTCAGCCCTAACGGAAAGTGGCTCAGCTATCTCGCCCCGGTAGACGGCATTTTGAATGTGTGGGTTGCCCCGATTGATGATGTTTCCCAGGCCAAGGCAGTCACCAAGGACAAAGTTCGCGACATCCGCGGCTACAGTTGGGCTTACACGGGCGACCATATTCTCTATTCACAGGACAAAGAGGGCGACGAAAATTGGCATATCTATGTCACGAATGTCGCGACGGGCGAGACCAAAGATCTCACGCCGCTCGATAAAATTCACGCGCAGGTTCAGGAGACCAGCGAAAATTTTCCCAACGAGATCTTGGTGGGCTTAAACGATCGCAATCCTCAACTGCATGATATTTGGCGGGTGAATATCGAAACCGGCGAACGCGAGCTTGTCCAGAAAAATGAAGGGGTCGCGGCCTACGTCACCGACAACGATTTCAACGTGCGGTTTGCCTTTAATTACACACCTGACGGCGGGACGGCGTTGCTCAAGCCCAAGGAAGCCGGCAAGACCGGCGAGGGCGCCGAGTGGGAAGAATTTATCGCGACCGGTCCAGAAGACGCGATGAACACCGGCCCCGCCGGGTTCAACAAAGCCGGCAACGTTCTTTACTTGCAAGACAGCCGTAAGCGGGACACGGGGGGCTTGTTCGCGCTGAATCTGGAGACCAACGAAACGAAATTGATTGCCGAAGACCCGCGTGCTGACATCGGCAGCGTGATGGCTCACCCCACCGAAAAAACGATTCAAGCGGTGAGCTTTAATTACACCCGCGACGAATGGAAGATCCTCGACGAAGCGATTCGCGGCGATATGGAGTATCTCGAAACCGTGAAAGACGGCGAAGTGCTTGTCACTAGTCGCACGCTTGACGACAAGCTGTGGACCGTGGCGTATTTGCTCGACGATGGTCCGATCAAATTTTATTTGTATGACCGCGACAAGAAGTCAGCGAAATTTTTGTTCAACAGCCGCGACGACTTGGAAGATTACAAGTTCGTCAAAATGCACACCCCCATCATCAAGAGCCGCGATGGGTTGAACTTGGTGTCTTATCTTTCGCTTCCCAGGGGATCAGATCCCGATGGCGACGGCGTGCCCGACAAGCCGGTGCCGATGGTGCTCGACGTGCATGGCGGACCGTGGGCCCGCGATGAATGGGGCTTCAATAGTTCGCATCAATGGCTTGCGAACAGGGGCTACGCGGTGCTGAGCGTCAATTACCGAGGCTCCACCGGTTTCGGCAAAAGCTTTACCAATGCCGCCGATGGCGAGTGGTCGCGTAAGATGCACGACGATTTGATCGACGCGGTGAATTGGGCCGTTGAGGAAGGCATCGCCCAGCGCGACAAGGTCGCAATCATGGGGGGAAGTTATGGCGGTTACGCCACGCTGGTGGGTCTCACCTATACCCCCGACGTGTTTGCCTGCGGGGTGGATGTCGTGGGCCCCTCGAGTTTGGTGACGCTGCTGCAAAATATCCCGCCGTATTGGATTCCGTTTATGCCGGTGATGAAGGTCCGCGTCGGTGATGTGGATACCGAGGCAGGCCGAGCGGAACTTTTGAAGCGCTCGCCGCTCTCGTTGGTCGACAAAATCGCCAAGCCGCTTCTCATCGGCCAAGGGGCGAACGATCCCCGCGTGACGCAGCTTGAGGCCGATCAGATAGTCGATGCGATGGAAGCGAAAAAAATTCCCGTCACCTACGTGCTCTACCCCGACGAAGGGCACGGCTTTTCCGGCGAGGAAAACCGCATGTCGTTCAACGCCGTGACCGAGGCCTTCCTCGCCGAGCACCTGGGAGGCAAGTTTGAACCGGTGGGGGACGATTTTGAGGATTCGAGCATTCACATCCCCGTGGGTGCGGGCGACGTGCCTGGCGTGGCTGAAGCGTTGAGCGATGATCGCCAGCAAATGCCGGTGAAGGAAGAGAAAACGGCGTCATAGGAACTTGACTCGTGGCTGCCTACGTGATATGGTTACCCATATGAAGACAACCATCGATATTGCCGATGATGTTTTGTCGCGCGCGAAGCAACTCGCGCATCGTGAGAAAACAACCCTAAAAGTCCTCGCCGAAGAAGGCCTCCGGCTGGTCCTTGAGCGTCGGCTAGTACAGTCCACCGTAAAGATTGAACCGGTCGTATTCACTGGTAACGGCTTGCAACCCGGACTGCCCGATGACTTCGTCGACAACATTCGCGATTGGGCCTATCAAGACGAGCCACAGTGATTGCCGTCGATACCAATTTGCTCGTTTACGCCAGTCGCGGAGACACGGTTTGGCACCGTGAAGCTCAGGTCCTGCTTACGTCCCTAGCGGAAGGCCGGCAGCAATGGGCGATTCCTTGGCCATGTGTACATGAATTTTTGGCGACGGTGACTCGACCGAGGTATTTCAACCCACCGACGCCTATCGATCAGGCGCTTGCTGCCATTAAAGCATGGCGCCAATCTCCGGCGCTTCAATTGATTGGCGAAGGACCGGGGTACTGGGACGTCCTGTCACACATAGTGAGGACCGCGAAACTGGTCGGCCCCCGTATTCACGACGCGCGGGTTGCCGCGATATGCATCACTCACGGCGTTTCGCGATTGTGGACAGCCGACCGCGACTTCGCGATGTTTCCAACTTTGAAATGGGAAAACCCACTACTTCGATGAGTAGAAAATTGCTTTCCTCGCAGCCGTGTAACCTCACTGCTTGCGCCGGAGCTATTCTTTAGTTCTCCGCTTGCTCCCACGTATCGAGCCGCTTCGTGGCGATCCAGGGGCCCGCGAGATTTGAGAACCAGGCAAAGTGCTCGGAACTCGTATGCACGTCGAACGCTGCTTGGTCGTCGTACTTCTCGTAAATAAAGACGCGTAGGTCATCCGCCGGGTCGAAGCCAATGTCGAACTGTCGGCAGCCGGCTTCCTTGGTACGCGAATTGTTGGCATGCATGAGCACGGCTTCGCGGAACGGGCCGACGTGTTCGGGATGGATCGTGAGATAAACGCTGACGACAAACATCAAGTATCTCCCCGAGCCAGGATCGCTCGGCTATATGTGTTTAGAGCGTGGCCATGTCGACGTTATTAAAATTGCGTTGGTAGTAGCCCATATATTGGACTTTTCGCTCGAGGGCTTCAATCACGGGGATCGTGAAATTCACGTTCTCGAAACTTTGGGCACTCCCCAACCCGCCGGGGCTGAAGACGTTGATCTCCATGAGTTTGTCGCCGACGATGTCGAGGCCGACGAAGAACATGCCATCAGCCACCAGTTTTGGCCGGACAATTTCCGCGATCCGCAGAGCGCTTGCGTCGACCACGGCTGGGGACTTTTTGCCGCCGGCGTGAATGTTGCTGCGAATGTCGTCGCCGCTGCGCACCCGCCGAAACGCGGCGTATTTGCCTTTGTAGCGCAGCGGTTGGCCGTTCATCATAAAGAGTCGCATGTCGCCTTCCGCGGCGAGCGGCAGATATTCCTGGGCCACCACATAGCCATCGCGCGAGATCGACTCGATCATCTGATTGAGATTTCCAAGCTGATCTCCCACGATGCGAAACACCCCCTGCCCTCCCGAACCTTGCAGAGGTTTGATCACGACGTCGTTGTTGTGCGACCGGGCGAAGTCGCGAATCTCCTCGCGGTCGCGCGTGATGAGCGCCGCGGGCCGCACTTCCTCGGGGAACAACTGGAAGTACATCTTGTTGATCGCGTGATTGAGGCCATCGGGATCGTTGAGCACGATCACGCCCCGCCGCATCGCGGCCCGGCCAAACACAATCCCCGCTTGCTGGGCCCAACTCCGCGGGCCTTGATCCTGGGCCGGATCGTTGCGGAGCATGAGAATATCAATGTCTTCAATCGTGATGCGTGCGACGATTCCTCGGCTGCCTCGTAGTTCTTGCAGGAAGGTTTTCGTTGATTTGTATTTTGCCGGCGGGGCCATACGGGCCCGCGCGCGCACCTTGTCATCGGGATCAAATGCGAAGTCCCCCGTGCCGATGAGCCAGGCTTCATGCCCCTGGTTGATCGCGGTCATTGCGAGCCGGATCGTGGTGTAGCCTTCCTCTTCTGTGTTGATGTCGTTAACGACAAAACCAATCCGCATACAGTGTTCCTGTGAAAAAGTTGTTACATTTCCCCCCCCCTTGCGGGAGGGGCTAGGGCAGGGCTTCAGACCATTTCCGTTCAAGTCCTGCCACTCGTTGGATGACTAGGGTAGGGATTGCTTTATTCAATGAGATTGAGCACGGTCATGCCACCGCCGAGTTTCTCCAGGCGTTCCGCCACGCCCTTAAGTTGCAAATAGCGCGGCTGCAACACGGCAGGCAAAATCACCTTGCGATGCAGCAACTCGCGCACGAAACGAATATGTTCGCTGGCAATCTTACCGACGAACAAGGAGTCCAGCGTCCCCCCCTGCCCCAAATAGTCCAAGATTTCCACGAGTCC
>JBGTMM010000419.1:0-4952 GCA_041743635.1 Bythopirellula sp. | reverse complement strand
GCGATGCGGCTGGCGGCGATCATGAACTTGCCCTCGATCTTTGTGTTCACGCACGACTCGATCGGCGTCGGCGAAGATGGACCGACGCACCAACCTGTCGAGCAATTGGCCGCCGCGCGGGCGATTCCGAATCTGTTGGTGATTCGCCCCGGCGACGCCAATGAATCGGTCTACGCTTGGAAGATTGCTCTTGAGCATAATGACCGCCCCTCGGCGATCATTCTCACACGGCAGAATATGCCCACCCTCGACCGCACCAAGTACGCTCCGGCAGAAGGCGCGATGCGAGGCGGCTACATTCTTTCTGATGCACCTGGAGGCAAACCGGATGTGATTCTCATGGGGACTGGCAGCGAATTGTCACTAGCCGTTGCAGCGCAGGATGATTTGGCCAAGTTGGGTATCAAGGCCCGGGTGGTAAGCTTGCCGTGCTTGGAGTTGTTCGACGAACAACCACAAAGCTACCAAGATCAAGTGCTTCCTCCGGACGTGACCGCGAGAGTCGCCGTTGAAGCCGGTGTTCGACAAGGCTGGGACCGCTACTTGGCCGGCCGTGGCGCATTCGTCGGCATGAAAGGCTTTGGGATGTCAGCCCCCTTTGAAGAAATCTACAAGGCGGTCGGCATTACCTCGGAAAAGGTTGCCGCCGAGGCCAAGCGCTTGCTTGGAAAGTAAAGGTTGCAGTATTGTCATTCCGAAAGGAGCCCTGCGACTTGAGGAATCTGGATTCAATCCTCGCACGTATTCCAGGCGAGAGCGTACTGCAAGCCAGATCCCTCGGTCGGCGCCACAACATTTAGAAACAGGCCCTCGGGATGACATTTATTTGCGCTCTGCTAAAGGGAATAGAATCATGGCGAACGTGTTTTCCATTCCTGGCTTCGCCGATCCCTTTAGCAGTCTTTCTCATCTGCTGGGCGCGGTAATGTTCAGCATCTTCTCGGTCTTCCTACTCCAACGGGGCTGGGGCGATCCCTTGCGCTTTGCCAGCCTGGTGATCTTTTGTTGCGGGACCGTGTTCTTGCTGGCCGTAAGCGGCATTAACCACTCGATCAGCAACACGGGCACGGGGCATATCTTTCTCCAACGACTCGATCACGCAGCGATTTTTTTCTTGATCGCTTGCACATTCACGCCGATTCACGTGATTTTGTTTCGCGGTCGCGAGCGCTGGATGGTGCTCGTCCTGGTTTGGACCGTCGCAATCCTCGGCATCACATTCAAGTCGATCTATTTTGACTCGATCCCTGCTCCTGTCGGCACCGCGATGTACATTGGCATGGGCTGGATCGGCTTCGTTTCCTGGCTGGCCTTGTTGCGACGCTACGGATATCGCTTTGCGCGGCCGCTGATGTGGGGTGGTTTCGCTTACACCATCGGGGCCATTCTCGACATCCTGCGTTGGCCCATCCTGGTGAGTGGCGTGATTCAATGGCATGAAATCTTCCACGTCGCGGTCTTAATCGGCCTGGGCTGCCACTGGGCCTTTATTTACTCCATCGCCAATCGACCGTTTTTGCCGATCGAAGAAGGCATTTCATCTCGAAGAAAGCTTTGAAATCAGGATTGTCGAAGGTGAGAAAAAAGCTAGAATCGCCTGCATGACGCAGGTGCGTAACAGTGTTGGCACGATTATTGCGTTATTTTTGCCGTAGGCTCGGCACTCGCCGCGCCTTTTGACTCACTACTATTTTGGAGAGATCAAATGCTCTGGACCATCTTGCTCGTGCTGTTGATCCTTTGGGCCCTCGGATTTGGATTTGGCGTCGTCGGCAATCTTATTCATGTGCTCCTGGTGATCGCACTCATTGTGTTAGTCGTTCAACTGTTTTCAGGACGTAAAGTCGTTTAGGTTCTCGGTGACTCGTCGGAAGAATCTCAAAGTATATCTTCAACGTACAACATCTTGACCAGAACCAAAGCGACCGCGGCCAACGGCGTCGCGAGCATAATACCGGGAATTCCCATCAACACGCCCATGAGAACCTGCGCTGTAAGCGTGAAAGCGGGGGGCAAGCCGACGGTGCGCGCTTGCACGAAAGGTGTGAGCAGATAACCCTCGAGCAATTCAATGCCGAGGTACAAGAGGCCAACGTAAACCGGCTCCATCGCGTCCGGTAACGACAAAGCGGACAGGAGCGCAGGTACCGCGGCCAAGATCGGCCCGAGGTAGGGAATAAACACCAGCAAAAACGTGATAAAACCAAGCGCAATCGGCGCGGGAATTCCGAGCAGCCATAGTCCGACTGTCGTCGCTATGCCAACTACGACCATGCTGAACAACCTCCCCAGCAACCACCAGCGTAAAGTGTGGCCAACAGCGTCGCAGACCTCTTCGGCCCGGCTGCGCTTGTTTAATGGGTTAAGACGTACGAGCCCTCGTCGGTACAGTCCTGGGTCGACGGCAAGATATATTCCAACAAACAAGACGATCCCCACGGTGGTCGCAATCCCCAGCAATGTCGAGAAGGCACCAGTGACGCGCGTCAAGACATCCGTCCTGCCAAGGATCAATTGGTTTGCCAGTGGGGCTCGTTCTAAGAGCTTGCGTCCCCAGGCGTATTGGCGGAGATACTGTTCCAACTTGGCCATTGAGCTCGGCACGCTCTCGGCGAGCTGATCGAACTGAGCGGCCACCTGCCCAGCTATTAGCCATCCACCGACGCCAATGAGAACGCATAAACCTAGAACGACGATGGTCAGTGACCAACCGGCATTTATTCCGGTATTTTTACTAAGCGGATCGCTGAGGCCTCGCAGGAACACCGCCAGGAGTACGCCAGCGAAAATCAAGAGGAACACATCCGCGGCATACCAAATCAAGCCGAGCACGGTCGCCACGCTCAAGACGATTGCCACCACCACGAACGTGTGCTTCACAAATTCGCGGTCAAAGCGATCACCCGTTGGACGCGCATCAGTGTCTCGCTTGCGACGAATCGTTGGTGGATCATTCATCGCGCGCTCCACTGCGTGTTAGACGAGCCTGCTTCGGGATCTTTGCCAGGGCCTTTGCGCGGGTGCGGCTCCGACAACATCCTGTTTGTATGAGTGGCAACTCGCGTGCCAACCGGGGATCACAAACGGGCCGGTCGCGCGGAACCGTGCGAATGGCCCACTTTCTCGTCAAATGGCAAGAGTAGCCAATTTTAATGCTCCCGCCTGATAGACCAACCCGACTTGCTGGCGATAATTGGGCAACGATGAATTGCTTCTCATTAAGGATTTCAACGCCATGACTCAGCTACGCAATCGGATTGCCAGAACAACCGCAGCCTTGCTTTGCACGCTGCTGCTGATATCCGCATTGCGGGCGAGTGAAATTCTCTCGTATCTCCCCAGCGATGCGCTCAGCTTTGCCCTGGTCCGCAATGTGCAGGCCGCGAATGACAAGCTTCTGCGGTTCGTGAACGTGTTTCGTGAGGGAATTCCCGCCCCGCTCGACATGGCCAAAGCGATGACGGGCCTCTCCGAAGGGCTTAATCTTGAGGGGGACTTGTTGTTCGCGCTGTTACCCGCTGGCGATAAAGTTGCTTTGCCGGCACCCATGTTCTTGCTGCCTGTGAGCGACTACACGGTGTTCGCCGCGGCAATGAAGGCCGACGCGACGGGCGAAATCTGCCGCATCACGCTGGCCGAAGAAGATGTCCTGGTCGCCCAGCGCAGAGATTACGCGCTCGTGATGAATCTCGAACATCGCGAGCTAATGGAACGTGTGCTGGCTCAGGCCGAAGAAATCCCCAACAGTGTTTCAGAACACCAAGATTGGCTCGCAGCGAACGACATCTCGCTGCTGGTCACCCCAGCGGGGATCGCTTACGCGGCCGAGGAGGACAAGCGTCGCACGGAAGTTCCCGATGCCACGACCAGCGGCGAGGAAGCGACCCTTACCAACGACATGCTCAGCATCGGTGATAACTTGCCGTTGTCGGAATTCTTCAGCGAAAAAATCAAGACGGCCGGCCTGGGGTTAGCGATTGACGATGCAATCAACGCTAAGCTGCGCTGGCAGGTGCAGTTTCAAACTCCGCAAAGCGACGCCAACTTGGCCGAGGACGAAATACGCGAAGAACCGCTCCTCGGATATGCGGCCAAGCCCTATGTTCTGGCTGGTGGGGGACCGCTGCCGTTGGGCACGAGCATATGGTTACCTGAGCTATTCACTGCACTTTCTCGGGAAGTTGCAGAACAAGATGGACGCGGGGATTTTACGGAAAAAGAATGGGCCGAGGTGCGCGAGTCGTACGAGCTTGCGACCGCGGGACTGCGCAGCGTTTCTTATCTCGTCACGCCTGGCAAGGATGGCGAGCCGCTGCTTTCTGTTCTTTTTGCACAACTTACAGTCGATGATTCCGGCGAGTACATCCAATCGCTCGAGAAACTGTTTGATCTCGCCAACAAACTGTCAGAACGCTCCCAGAGCGACATCAAACTTGTTTACGAAGTCGCGCAAACAACGATTGCCGGCGCGAAAGGGATCGAAGTGAGTTGCGATTTGGATAAGGCTACCGGCGACGGTGACCAGCACATTTGGCAAGCGCTGCTCACGTCGGTGCTCGGCATCGATCACAAACTTTCGCTGTATTTCTGCGCGACCGATGAGCGGCATGTTTTTTTTGGCATGGAATCGAGCGAGAAGCTGGCCGAGTTCATCGAAGCCTTTCGCCAGGGAGAAACGGGCCTCGCGAATGACGCCAAGGTTCAAAAAACTCTCAAACTGAGCGATGTCGACGCGGCTTGGTTGGGCCTGCTGAATCCCGAGGGACTTGTGGATCTCGTCAAAACGGCGCTGAAGTCGGTGGCGATACTCGGCTTGTTTCCCGAAGTGCCCGATTACCCAGCCGCACCGCCGTTGGCTCTCACCATAAATGGCAGCGACACAGTTTGGGATGGCGAGATTGTGCTGCCCGTCGAAGCAGCCAACGCGATGACGCAGTTCTCGAAAGAAGTCG
>JBGTMM010000418.1:0-4230 GCA_041743635.1 Bythopirellula sp. | reverse complement strand
CTCATGACGCGTCAAAAACGTATTCATAGCGTGACTCCTCTTGGCGGTGATGGGCGTGTCAAGACCTACCATCACTCTACCGTTAGGCGTCACGCTTTTCTATTTGGTTGCGGCCTTTGGCCGCGCTGGGCGGTTCGTGGCCAATATCCCAGAATGAATTAGAAATGGCTTTGGATCGTTTGTAGCATGGAATTGAGTTCGCCGTCACTTGAGATCCTTTACGAAGACGGGCCTTGCCTGGTGGTGAACAAGGAGGCGGGCGTCTTGACCCAAGCCCCGCGCGGCATCGACAGCATGGAAGTCCGCGTAAAAGAGTATTACCGTTGGCAAGAAGGGAAGCCCGCCGACGCAAATATCTATCTCGGCATCACCCACCGTATGGACCGCCCGACAACGGGTGCGCTCATTTTCGCCCGCCATGTG
Source organism: Bythopirellula sp. (assembly GCA_041743635.1). Taxonomy (GTDB): domain Bacteria; phylum Planctomycetota; class Planctomycetia; order Pirellulales; family Lacipirellulaceae; genus Bythopirellula. The sequence goes on along the minus strand of JBGTMM010000418.1, from coordinate 3,807 downwards.
CGTGCGGCACAGCGGATTTGCGCTCAGTTCGCCGACCGCACGATCAGCAAGATTTATTGGGCGTTCGTCGAAGGGCATGTCGCTCCCGACGAAGGGACCTGGACCGATTATCTGCACAAGCGACATGGCATTCCCCAGCCGGAAATTGTCACGGCCGATCATCCGGCTGGGAAGCACGCGATTTTGCATTATCGTGTGTTATGGCATTCTCCGTTAGGAAGTTGGCTCGAAATCGAACTCGAAACAGGCCGCACGCACCAGATTCGCATTCAAGCGAAATCGCGCGGCTACGTAGTGGTGGGCGATGAAGATTACGGCAGCACAATTGCATTTGGTAAACCCAAGGAAGACCCTCGCGAACGCCCTATCGCGCTACACGCCCGCTCGATTGCTTTTCGTCATCCGATGACGCACGAGCAAGTGAACGTCACCGCGCCGCTCTCAAAAGCCTGGGACGCGTTGGAATTGCCAAAGGAACTGCTCGGCTAACCTCAACTCGCAATCCAACCGAGCGATTCCATTCCATGATAAATCCAGGGATGCGTCCAAGGATTCCAAGTGGGATAGCTCGCCGACAATACCGAAATCAAGAGCAGTGCGAGGCAGAACGCTTTTCCAGAGCGAGACACGCCGAGACATTCTACGGTGGGCAGCATTGCCCAAAGCCACAACGGTGCGAACCAAAACATCCAGCGGAAACCGCTGGTCATGCCGCCGTAATTGCGATCCTCGAGCGGCCGCAGGGCGATAAAAAATGTCAGGCAAACAATCGTGAGCACCGCGATGCCGAGCGCGATTTGATTTGCAGATCGTTCCCCTGTTCGCCACCACATCACGAGGCCCACCATGCTCAACAGCCAGACGGGCGTGAGCGAAAACAAGCCATGATGACCGAACAGACAGTGCCAGGCGTAGGTAAGCTTCGATTCTTCCCCCCGGTCGATTCCTTGGCGATTCGCCCAATAGCTTTCGAGTTCGACGCCCTCGACCGTGTATTTATACTGATACCAACTGTCCTCGGCCTTGGCTGTGCTGCGATGAGCATACGGTGGCGACCAAGTCCCGTGGGCGGCGTAATTGGTGCCGAAGGAGGCAATCGCAACCAGCATCGCCGGAGGCAGAAAGCCGACAAGCCATGCGCGGCGATCGCACGTGAAGAGTGCGAGCGCCATGAGTACAAACATCGCCAAAGCCGGAAGTTCGTTGGCGGCGGTGAATGCCGCCGCTAAGCCGCATGCGGCGTAGTCGCGCTTGCGGTTTGAGCCATCGCACCAGATTCGCGCAAAACTGGCGAAGGCAATCGCGGCACTCACGGCGGCGATGATGTGATTGTTGAGCACCACGGCAAAAGTGGTGAGCATCGTGCCAAAACAAGCCGTGGCCACAACGAAAATACGAGTCCAATCTGTTTTGGCGAATCGCTCCGTCAGTTGTGCGACGATCACCAGCATCCAAGCCAGCGGCAGGATATTCACCGTGAACAGCATCAACCGGCCCACAAAATAAGGATGTTCGGCGAGCGTCATGCCCGTGAGTTTGTGAATCAGCCAGTATTCGCCGGCCAGCAGCGTGATCAAGAGGGGTGGCTTACTGGAGTACAGGTGCAACTGGCCGTCGTGGCCGCGATGCTGCACCATATCGATCGTGTTCCAGACGTCGCGGTCGATGAGCGAATCAATCTCGTAGGTGCCGAGTTCCACTAGCGCACGAACAGCGAGCCAGCGGCTGCGGTCGTTGGCGCTCAAAAAGGGGCGTTGCAGTTGGTGTTCACGAGCAATCCGTGCTCGCGCTGCCGTAAGTTGTTCGGATAGTTCTGTTTCGGTGAGATTTTGCGTTTGCAGTTTCTGCTCAATTTTTTGCAATTCACGGTTGACAAGATGTTTTTCAAGGTCGATGCGGTTGATCGAATTCACGGAGAGCAAACGGCCGGTCATGCTGCCGACGGCCAGGGTAATGAGAATTGCGTAAATGCCCCAACGCAGTGAGGCTTGAGCAGCGCTATCTGGCGGGCTCATAATTCAGGGTTCTCGGTGGAGTGAGTTATCCGTGTCAGCGCTTCCCGGGTTGCCAGCTTGTCGGGCTGTGTGTGTGACGCGATGGAGTAGGCGTCGGAATCGCGGGACAAGAGCGCGGAAATCAGTTCGGCCACAAATCCCAAGGCCAGGAGTTGGGAACCGATCAACAACAAGACGAGCGAATAATAGAGTGCGGCGGTCTCATGCAAATGTATCGGCACATTCCCCGGCAATCGCGATAAGCACCAGTGAATCGCCAGATAACCCATCCCGAGGACACCGAGTATCAGCGAAGAGAGGGCGGCCATCCCCAACCAATGCTGCGGACGTTGGTTAAACCGCGAGATGAAGCGCACGGTCAAAAGATCGAGCAACCCCTTGGGAATTCGCGACCAGCCGTACTTCGATTCGCCGAAGAGTCGGGGGCGATGTTTGACGACGACTTCGCCCACGCGAAATCCGCGGGCCGCCGCCAGCACGGGAACAAACCGATGGAGCTCGCCGTAAAGGCGAACTTCATTGATCACCGCGCGGCGGAAGCATTTGAGTCCGCAATTATGATCGTGCAACCGCACGCCGGTCATGGCGCTCACCAGCTTGTTGAAAATCTTCGAGGGCCAGATCTTGTGCCAGGGATCGTGCCGCTCGCGTTTCCAACCGTTCACGACGTCAAAGCCTTCGTCGAGCTTGGCGACAAGGTTAGGGATTTCGGTTGGATCGTCCTGTAGGTCAGCATCCATCGTGACGATCACTTCGCCCACGGCGGAGTCAAAACCCGCACTTAGCGCGGCGGCTTTGCCAAAGTTCCGGCGGAAGCGGATGCCCAGCACGCGCGAATCCAGGCGAGCCAGTTTTTCGATGGTCTTCCAGGAATTATCCGTCGAACCGTCATCCACGAAGATCATTTGCATGTCATATCCTCGCGCAATCGCCACTGCCAAGAGCTGTTCGTGAAGCTCCTCGAGACAAGGCGCTTCGTTCAAAGTGGGGATAATGACGCTTATCATGTGCAGATAGATGAGTCAGGAGCATAGAAATCAACCTCCAGAATAGCAGAAACTTTGCCAATGGCCAAAACCTGCATCTGTGCGGAGAACTAGGGTTGCCAAGAATTTCCCGAACCAGCAATTCTTGTCTTTCAAGAACTTGTCTTTCAAGAAGTTGACTATGCCTTCTAGAATACTGGGGCCTTTTAGGATGAGTTGGCAAGATGCCACTGCTGGGAACGAAATACTCATTTATGAGACTCTGCGGATAAGGAATACCTCGTGCCACGTGTCGTTTCGTTCATTGTTCTGTTGACGATTGTGCTGTTGATTGGCATGAAGTTCTTCGAAGTGATGGTGCTCTTCATCATTCCGCTGTTTCTGTCCGCGGTGCTGGTGGTGATCTTCAAGCCAGTGCATCTGTGGATTCTCAGTAAGGTGGGCCCGCACCGGCGCATTGCCGCGGCGCTGACGACGCTCATCATTGTGCTGATCGTGCTACTACCCACGCTGGCGCTGGCCCTGCGTGCGGTGTCGGAAGGAATGGAATTGTATGCGCCCTACGCCGTTGCTGCTGTCGAGGAAGAAATCGCCCTGGAAGCAGACGCAAAAGAGCGGGTGGTAGTCGTTGGTGACGAACAAGAAACAGTCAAGAAAAGCGCCCTGGACAATTTTGTTAAGCAGATTGTTAGCGAAATCAATAAGCTCCTAGCAAGATTTGATCTGCCCCAGTTGAATGTGGATCAAGTTACCGCCATGGTCAATGAAAATCTGGTCAGCACCGTGACGCCGCTCGCCGTGGGGGG
>JBGTMM010000417.1:0-2344 GCA_041743635.1 Bythopirellula sp. | reverse complement strand
GCCGCGAACCTGTACCGGCGCGGTCGACAAGAGCCGTGGCCACGCTGCATTCGTGTCCGCATTGCCGTAGAGCACGACGTTGCGGTCTCGCTCCCCATCAGCGTCAAATGCCGTGTCGGCCACCACGTCCATCGAGCCGTTGAGCCGCACGAGCATTGTCTCGGCATCATACCGGGCCTTGGCCAGTGCCCAGGCATTTTCTTGCGGGGTGCCACGCGTGCCGTAAACCAGGATCGCTTTATTCTCGAAGGCACTCCGCAGGCCACCGTACCGCTCGGGCCGTTTGAACGAACGGGGCAGCGCGGGGATCAATTGCCATCCCGCTTCGTTTCGCAGAAAGGTGAGCGGGTTGCCATCGACCGCGAATTCGCCCACGCCCTCACCGTCGAGCGCGACCTCCACCACCGTATCGCTTTCGAGGTGTGACACGTCAATCGAAAGTGCCTTCACATTCACCGTGAGCCCCAAAAACAACTTGCGATCAGGGTCAAACTTGACTGCCGCGCGGCTCAACAATCCCGGCTCGATCTGCCCGAGGATCGTGAGCCACCGGCTCGTGGCGTTCACGCCAGGACTAAATGTGACACAGTCGGCCTCAACGACGTCGCGCCTGTTTGGTGACAGGCGCTTTTCGCAGAACCGCAACAGCTCGCCCCAGGCTTGCTTCAGCGCATCAACACTTACGGTGCGCGACTCAAAGTCCGGGTGAAACGATTTGAACAATTCCACCAGTTCCTGAGTGGCTGGATTCGGTTTGACTACTTCCAGCATAATACCGCTGCTGACCGTGTTTCGCAGCAAGGGCGTGAGACGATTCGACCAGGCCACGCGCTCCAGCATTTCTTCAATCGGCGTGGCGACGTCGGACTGCTCTTCCGCGGGATACTCTAGCCAGGGATCGCGGGCAGCGAGCACCGCCCAGCGATCCGACGCGATGCCCCCCAAACGCAACACGCCGTGTCCCCCTGTTCCCGTGCCGCGCACCCACACTTTGCACGGATCGAACTTAACATGCTTCGCCGCGTCGTCGAGGGCTTCGAGCACGTCGCGAGCCGACCAATCTTCCCAGTCGCATCCCTCGGCCCGGCGACCACCTGGTGCCAAAAAATGCACTCCGGGAACCGACGAAAATCCATCGAAAGATTCTGCGGGCGTTTCGCCGGCGTCGTGCAGCGTGACCAACATGCCATTTTCAGTTTCACCCTCACGCGCCGGCAACAATTGGTATGATTGCACACTGCCATCAATCGCGTTACGAAAAGTGCGCGTCTGCGATTGCTCCGGTTCAACGACGGCCAAATCCAGGGGTGTCGCTTCAGCGGCAGCCATGTTCTCCCCGCTGAGCGCCAATTCCACGGTCACTTTGTCTGCCGCGAGTTCTTTCTGTTCCCCTAGCGGAACAAGCGGAATCGCGACCTTCCGCACGCCGAAGGGCGGCACCGAATCGAGCTGTGCAGTTAATTCACTCGTGCCAGTGATCGTTGTTTTTACCTGCGCTTTGGTGAGGGCTGCTTCCCGGCAGTTCACCAGCAACACCCCGACCCACACCGGCTCGGTTTCACCGCGCACGAGCGTCGGCAGGGTCACATCGCGCACGTCGAAAAAAACTTCTTGCGGCGGCAGAGAGAGCTTCACTCGCAACTTGCCCGCCGCGGCGTGGAACAAAAGTTCATTTGTTCCTTCGTTGAGCAAGATTGGCAGCACGGTTCGCCCCGTGAGATAAGGATCGCCGGCGCGAGGTTCGCCGTTGAAGAAGACCATTGCGTGTCCCGAGGCTTCCAGCAGTGCCACCTGCCGCCGTGGCGAGGTGACCTGCGCAAACGCATAACCACCATGGAGCGCCGCGTCTTCGAGCCAACCATCATCCTTGACTACCGCGTTCGACCACTCGGCGCTCTGGCCGTCGTGCGTCGTGACTGCTTCTCCAGTTTGCGGTGTCTGCCAATCTCCCTTGGCGAGCTGCGCCTGCACGGGATCCACGTGAATCGGCACCCGCCCATAACGCCCCACCCGCGGCAAGACGAGAAACTCATTGATCGTTACTTCTTTACCTGTAAAATCTTGCGCTGCCCAACATTGCCCTGTTAGGAAAGATGTGCCGATCAACAAAACCGAGAGTGGAATGAAAACTGACAAGCGTTTCATGTCTATGTTTGTAGCTATTCAAAGAGCAAAAAAACAGTCTCGCATTGTTTACCACAAAGCCACGAACCGCCCAGCGCGGCCAAAGGCCGCAACCAAATAGAAAAGCGTGACGCCTAACGGTAGAGTGATGGTAGGTCTTGACACGCCCATCACCGCCAAGAGGAGTCACGCTATGAATACGTTTTTGACGCGTCATGAG
>JBGTMM010000416.1:0-2018 GCA_041743635.1 Bythopirellula sp. | reverse complement strand
TGGAACAGGCGTGTGACTACGGACGTCAGTTGCCGCCAGAGCGTTATATGGAATGTCGGCTCGAAGAGATGTCGCCCGCGTTGTTGGAGTCGGTGCTCAAGTTTAGCCAATTGGAAACGACGCCCGAAGTCGAGGCCGGTTATCGTAAGTTGTTCGACCAGGGATTGACCACTCGCCGCCGGAGTAACGCCGATCCAAGGGACCTCGACACAATTCGTCGTTGGATTGGCCCCACCATGCAATGGTTGGGGCAAGCCCCACCGTGATTCCGTACCACCTCGATGAGCTGCGACTTTGATATGGCTGCCAAGAAACCTACGCTGCTAGTGATGTCCCAAGTCTATGTGCCCGATCCCACGTCGGTGGGCCAGCACATGCATGATGCCGCCAAGGAATTGGCGAGCCGCGGCTACTATATTCGCGTGCTCACCGCAGCGCGGGGCTATGAAGACCCGTCACAGCAGTATCCCAAGTACGAAGTGCTCGACGGGGTGAATATCCGCCGGTTGCCGCTGTCGAATTTCGGCAAGTCGTCGATTCTCATTCGCTTAATTGGTGGGATTTCGTTCACCTTTCAGTGCATCGTGCATGGGTTGCTGCTGCGTAATTTGAAGCACATCGTCGTGAGCACCTCGCCCCCCATGTGTCCGCTGGCCGCCGTGGTGTTGAACGTGCTGCGGGGAACGCCGATTACTTATTGGGTGATGGATCTGAACCCCGACCAAATGATTGAGCTTGGCAAGACGTCGCCCACTTCGCTCCAAGTGCGCATCTTCGATTGGCTCAACCGCCAAATTCTGCGGCGTTCGCAAACCGTGGTGGCCCTCGACCGCTTCATGGCCGAACGGCTCAATCGCAAAATCGACATCACCGACAAGTTGGTGGTATTTCCTCCCTGGCCGCATGAAGATCATGTTGAGCCCGTGGACCACGCGGACAATCCCTTCCGCAAAGAGCAGGGGCTCGAAGGCAAGACGGTCATTATGTATTCGGGAAACCTCTCGATTGCCTCGCCGGTCGACACGATTCTCGAAGTCGCCCAGCGCGTGACCGACTTACCGGATTTGCTGTTCCTATTCATCGGTGGAGGGTTGGTGAAAAAACAGATTGACGAACTCATCGCGCGAGAAAAACCTAGGAACATCCGTACACTGCCCTACCAACCGATAGAAAAGCTGCGTTATTCCTTGAGTGCCGCCGACGTGCATCTGGTCGCGGTGGGAGAAAAAATTGTCGGAATTTGCCACCCCTGCAAGATTTACGGCTCGATGGCGGTAGCGCGGCCGGTGCTCTCCCTGGGCCCCGCCGCGTGTCATGCGTCCGACATTCTCGCCGAGGGCGAAATTGGTTGGGCTATCGAGCATGGCGACGTCGACCAGGCCGAGCGCGTGATCCGCGAGATTTATGCCACCGCGGAAGCGGATCGCATGGAGATGGGCCGCGAGGCGCGGCGGATGGTCGATCGCCAGTTCAGCAAACAACAACTTTGCGGACGCTTTGCCGACGTGGTGGAACACGGTCCGCAGGTCGATCCTTCTTACCACAAGTCCGCGGAAAAATCGGTACAATCCTCGGAATTGACGCATCAACCAAGTTGAATGGTTACGCATTCTACCCAGGCCGCAACGGTTTACTGAGCGGCAAAATCAATTACACTTAATTGTTTACCCAGAAGCGCGGGGGCTCGACAGTGAACTCGCGACAAACTCTGGCCCATAAAACTCGGGAACTCTAACCCAGGAACTTTTAACCTAGGAACCTAGTCGGATGAGCAAGAAACCCATACTCGTTGCCGGTGGCGGTGGATTCATCGGTGGGCATTTGGTCGCACGGTTGCTGAACGACGGTTACAGCGTGCGCAGCGTCGACGTGAAGCCGATGGATGAGTGGTACCAAGTGTTTGGTGATGCCGAGAATGTGGTCGGCGACTTGAAGCACATCGACGTTTGCCACAAAGCCTGCAGCGGCGTGAGCGACATCTACAATCTCGCCGCCGACATGGGAGGCATGGGTTTTAT
>JBGTMM010000415.1:0-2793 GCA_041743635.1 Bythopirellula sp. | reverse complement strand
AGGATGATTGCAGGTTTAATGGTAAACTGAGGCCTCTTGTGGGGATTTTTTCTTTGCGGTTGAATTGCGATTACCAGTGATCCTAAATGAACACAGCGGCAATCCAAATTGAACGAGCTAAGAGCCAAACCGCAGGCTGTTGATGCTGTGGATAAGGGCATTATTTTAAACAAGGAGGCATATGTTAGCGTTTTGCCGTCCGCCGACAAGCGCAGATTCGTTGTCCAATTATCAATTCCCAGTACCACCGATACGGCAATCAGCTATGCCCTGGCCGGCAAATACGTGAGCGGAAAAGTGATTCAGCGAGATGGAGTTGTCAAGATTCGGCAAGGAGAGACACTGGCGATTCCCATCTCAATCACAGGAATGGTAATTGCAAAGATCGAGCTTTTGCGAGTTATGGGGCAACCTACCATCACATTGGACCCTGCAAAAAGCACCGCCTTTATCGATTATTCTCAGCGCAGATCAACCTCGAACGAACATCAACGACGGGAGCAACCAATCGAGAATGAGCCGCAAATTGAACGAAAAGGTTGGGGAGAAGACTTTGTATTAGAAGATATTCACGCAAATCCAACAACAATTAGCAACGGCAGATTATTTTACCATTGGCAACTGAAGATCAAGAACAATAGAAATCGTGAGATCACGGCCCATCTCTTCGTCCAGTTGTTCAATAAAGCTGACAAACCAATCTCACGGATATGGTCATCTCAAATCATTCTTGCTCCAAATGAAACCAGTGAACTCAAGGGAGACCTAAGCATCGATCATAAGTTAGAAGATCCGTCGAACTATGTGTCTGCGAATGTTAGGAGATTACCGTAGGATACAGGTTACTATTGGCTTACGCACCCCTTGCTATTCACTGCCGCCACTTCGTGGCTGGATGCCGTTGTCAAACATTCTTTTTGTGCCACTCCGCGCCTTAGCGTCCTCCGCGTTTAATTCTTGAGTGGCCTAAAGATTTGTGTCGCTAATGTGCCAGCGCTTGTGCTAAGCTGAAGCCCATACGCAGCAGACAATCGCCTCATGGGGTGTCGCCTTAGCTGTGCTGCCCACGAATTTGTAATGAAGCTGTCAGCTATTAGATGTTAGCTCTTAGCCCGACAAACCTGAACTTGGTCAAAAGAGAACAGTTGTGACCAACATGGGCAAGTTGACCAAGTTGGCCAACTTGGACCGAAAAAACACACCACCACCTTTACCATGTTCACCAACATTACCAAGTTGCATCGCTGCGGAAGAAAATCCGCGCATGAATTCGATCGAGAACGGGTTTTTCGAAGGCTCTAGAGCAACGTATCGATGTCTTGCACCACACCCTCATCATCGACGGGGATGCGTACGCACAGCTCCGCGTGTTCCAGCCAGAACTGCCGCAAGCCGTCGGGGCATTCCGCGGCGAGAATCATTGCTGCGAGAGACGCAGGGATCAATACGGGATGCCCGCCGTTGTCTCCAAAGGTGGGCATCACGGCTTTGTCGGGATTCACTTGAGCGACCGCGAATATTTTTTCGATGGTGCTTGGCTGAAGCGCGGGGTGATCGCCGAGTTGCAGCAAGATTTTCGCGGTCGGATCGGCAGTGAGCGCCGCACGCAATCCGACTTGGACCGAGTTGAACATCGGGGCGTCGGGATCGACGCAAATATATTGGGAAACGTAGGCAAAGGGGTCAGAACTATTTTCCGGGCGTAAAAATAGTTCTGACCCCTTTTTAAGAGCGGTGGCGACTTCATCGGCACGATGGCCGAGCACGACGAACATCTTTTCGCAAACCGGCGCGATTGTGTCGAACGCGGCGGCGACTAGGGGTTTTTTACCAGCTATCGTGGGCACGAGGTGGAATTGCTTGTTGCCTCCCAGGCGGCGACCACGGCCGGCGGCGAGCAGCAGGCCGATGGGTTTGCGTTCCGCCATTTTCATTTCCTAGCCGCAATTTAACGAATTGCAGGTCCCAGCGATTCGTTGAATCGCGGCTATTCGCGAAGCTTACTTGCGGCTCGCTTGCGGTTTGGTGATGGCGAGCGCGGCGGGGGAATCGCTCATTGGTAACTGCAAACGGACCTTGCCATCGTAACAGTACAATGCACCCGCGATGGCGGGGGCGGTGGGAACCAAGCCGATCTCACCCACGCCGCGGGCACCAAAGGGGCACTCGGGGTCGGGCTCTTCCACGAAAATCAGTTCCATCTCGGGCATTTGATGCGAGCGCAGCACGCCGCAATCGTTCATTTTTTTCGCTTGAATCACGCCCTCCTCGCAGGCGAAATCTTCGGTCAGCGCGTAGCCGATGCCCATGTGCAGCGAGCCGTACATCTGGCCCTTGAGATGCGTGGGATTGAGCACTCGGCCCACATCATGCGCGGCGATCATCTTGGTGAGCTTGCCGTTGTCGTCGAGAATGGCCACCTGAGTGGCAAAGCCGTAGGTGAGGTGCGTTTTCGGCCCGCCGGGCTTGTCCATGTCATAACCGAGTTTGCTGGTGTACTCGCAAATCCATTCGCCGTGAAAGACTTGCCCCGCGAGATCAGCGAGCGTCTTGCCTTTCTTATAAGCGCTGCCAAGCGCGGCTTTGAGAGCCTTGCCTGCTTCGGCAATCGAATTGCCCGCGAGCACCGTCCCGCGACTGGCGGTGGTTTGGCCGCAGTTGAGTTGCAAGCTGGTGTCGGTGGAGCATTTGAAGAGTTCGGGGTGTAAGCCCGTCGCTTCCACGGCGAACTGGATGCAAATGGTAAACAGGCCTTGTCCCATCTCGGTGAAACCGGTGCGGATGTGGACGCTG
>JBGTMM010000414.1:0-3606 GCA_041743635.1 Bythopirellula sp. | reverse complement strand
GCGGGGTCGATTTCCAAAGATTGGCCGGTCTGGTCAACCGCCAGAGTGCTGCCGCCGTGACCGCGCAAATCGACCGTCAAGATGGCGTGGGATTTGATCCGGGGGTCGGTAGGAGATTGCAGCACCAGGGCGAGATTGTTGTAAATGGTGCGGCCCTCTTTGTAATCGTGGAGCATCACGAGGGGGACCGCGTCGCGGCCAGCGGTGCTGCGATAGTAGGTCGCCGCCAAGCGGACATTGTCTTTCGTGGTCAGGAATACCTCCTCGGGCGGCATCGCCCGCGCGGCACGCGCAGGAGCCTGGGCGAAGAGGTGACTCGTCGTCAAAAAAACGGCACAGCAAACAGCAAGCACTTTATGGAGCAAATTCATGCCACCCTCACGAGATCAGGAGTCGGAAACATGTCCTTATTTTAACCTGCGGCACGGCTCGACACTATGGATCATGTGCGGGGTTGGAAATCGTGCCGCAGCTTGCCGAGACCGGCGATCTGGTCCACAATCAATAATTGAGCACTTGCCGGGGCCAAGTCGCAGGTCTCCCATGAAATTCTTATCACTTCAGTCCGCGGATTCCACCGCCTGGCTCTCCAGCGTGGGCGTGCATTTGCTGCTGACGGTCGCATTGGGACTGACCACAATCGTTGTCCCCCACGAATTCGAAAAGCTGTCGCTCGCTCTCGAGAGCATTTCGCTTCCTGATGAGCAGTTGCTGGCCGAGGAATTCGTTGCCTCTGATTTGACACCCGAGGAGATCGGCGCGCTCAGCCAACACGGCGAAGAATCGTCGCTGGCCGCGGCGATGAAAATTGACGACACCTCGCTGGTGTTGTTCGAGCACGAGCGGGTGAGCGACTTTGGCGACCGGCTCTCCGTCGATGTGGCGACCCCCGTGTTTCGCGGGCCGGAGCTTAACGAGCGGTTGCCCGTGCAAGGGGCGGGCAGCGTGGGGACTACCGGAGCCATGGGGGCCATCGACCGCATCACGCAAGAAATTCTCATCTCGGTCGAACAGCAGCCGACCTTGGTGGCGTGGCTGTTTGACGAGTCGGGAAGCCTCAAGGGAGAACGCGACGACATCTTGCGCCGCATGCGCCGGGTTTACGACGAGCTCGGCGTGATCGAGGCGGCCGACAATCCCGCGTTCAAGAAACACGAGGACAAACCGCTCGTGACCGTGGTCGCCGGGTTTGGTGAAGACGTTCAAGTCTACACGTCGCGTCCCACCGACAGCATCGAGGAAATTGAGGCCGCGGTTAGGTCCATCGGTGACTCCAACTCGCGCTACGAATACGTGTTCCAAGCCATCGCGGAGGTAGCGGACAAGTTTCGCACCTATCGGCTCAATCGTAAAAACTTGCGGAACGTGATGATCGTTGTGTTCACCGATGAATCGGGCGACGACGTGGCACAGCACGAAGCCACGATCAACCTCTGCCAAAAACTGGCGATCCCCGTGTACGTCGTAGGCCGCCCGGCCCCGTTTGGCCGCGAGACGGCGTACGTGAAGTGGATCGATCCGGACCCCAACTTCGATCAACGGCCGCAATGGGTGCCGGTGAGCTTGGGTCCCGAAACGTTGCTGCCGGAGGTGCTCAAGCTCCATTTTGTCGGTGCCGGCAGACAAGATGAGCTGCTCGATTCGGGCTTTGGTCCGTATGGGCTCACCAAGCTTTGCTACGAGACGGGCGGGTTGTATTTTGCCGTGCATCCCAATCGGGTCGTCGGTCGGCACGTGAGCGGTTACGAAACCAACAATCTGACGGCTCATATCGCGGCGTTTTTTGAACCCGAAGCGATGAAGAAATATCAGCCCGATTATTTTTCGGAGCGCGAATATCGTCGGCAACTCGGCAAGAACCGCGCGCGAGCGGCGCTGGTGGAGGCGGCGCAACTTTCGTGGACGTCGCAGATGGACGACTTCGAAACCCGCTTCCCAAGGCGTGATGAGGCGAGCCTGGCGGCGGACTTGTCCCGCGCGCAACGAGCCGCCGCAATCCGCCAGCCGGAACTCGACCGGATGTGCAAAGTTCTGCTCGAGGGCGAAACGGACCGCCAGAAACTCCGCAGCCTGCGCTGGCAAGCGGGTTACGATCTGGCGCTGGGTCGAGCACTGGCTGCCAAGGTTCGTACCGACGGCTACAACGTCATGCTCGCCAAGGCCAAGCAAGGCATGTCGTTTGAAAAAGAAGAAAACAACACCTGGCAACTGCGGGGCGACCGTGAACTGGCCAACAGCACGCTCGAAAATCTGGGCAAGCAAGCGGAAGAACTGCTTAAGCAAGTCGCCGAGGAACATGCCGGCACGCCGTGGGCGATGCTGGCTCAGCGCGAACTGGCGACTCCATTGGGTTGGCAGTGGGGAGAAACTTACACTTTCATCCCGGAACTCGCGCAGCCGGACAACAATAACGGTCCACCCCAACCGCAGCCCGAGTCACAGCGTCCGACGCCCCCACCACGGCGCGATCCCCCGCCGCTGTGAGACCGTGCGACTCGTTGAGTCGCGGCTAATACGAAAGCCAGTTTCAAAAACCGGGGGCTAGCGCCATGCGGCTAATTAAATCAGCCGAAACGCGCTAGCGTCCGGTTCATTCGGAGGTTTTGAAACCGCTTCGAGCTTAGCGGTTGGCGACGGCATCGAGGGCAAAGTCGGCATTCGGATCGTGCTTGTAGAAAAAGCTGGCCGTCTGGACCGACACGACTTCGACGAACTGGTCCTGAAACTCTTGCACCGACTTATCGGCGGAGGGAATGCCGGCATTGCGAGGGAAGAGAATTTGGCCGACATTGCGGCTCCAAATTTGGTCGCCTTCGCGAGTGGACATGTCGTAGACCGTCACGTGTACGTCGGCATCACCCTGGTAGAGCGTCGTCCCTTTGTATAAATCAAAATTATCGAGCTCGATGTACACAATCCGCGTCGCCTCGACGGCCCGGCCGAGGTCTTTGAAATTCTCCCAATCTTGCTCATCGATCCAATTATCGACTTCGCGGGGACTCACGATGTCGATCCCCTTGACATTCTCCTCGAGCAATGCGCTGACTCGTTTGCCGATGCTGCGTGAGGCGCCGGCATGGCGGTATTCGTTGGTCGAAGGGGGCCGGCAAACTACGACCACGCGTTGCCCCTTAAGCTCCTCGCACTGGGCAGGGACGACATTGCCCCCCTGCCAAAGATAAACACCCGTTGCCAACAGGCTCTGAATGCAACCAGTGCTTGAACCCAGCAGGAGCATCGTCAATCCCAACGTGAAGGGGCGGCTTTGTTGCGAGCAGGGGCTTGCCATCTTTCAATCCTTTTCCAGATGAGATTCTGCCCGAGGCAGTTATGCCGCGGCGGATACTATTTGCTGGCGAGCCGTCCTGGCTGCCGTTATTTCCGTCATCGCTAAAACCAAATTCGCTGTGCCCAATCGAGCACGGCGACCGCGATCAATCCCGTGCCGGCCACCAGCACCACGCGCGTCGTTGGCCTCGCGAACAACCAACGTCCCAGGCTCGCCGACAGCAATAACCACGGCACGCTCACCACCACGGCAACGCACAACAGAGTGCCCGCCAAGTTGGCTCGCACGGCTGCTGCCCCTTCGCCTCGCAAAACACA
>JBGTMM010000413.1:0-4132 GCA_041743635.1 Bythopirellula sp. | reverse complement strand
CTGCCGTCGGTGTCTCCATCATGATCGGCATCACCTCCGCGATGTGAGCCATAAGCAGCCTGCCAGGTCGCCAGATCGAGCTCGTCGACGAATTCGTCTTGGTTGAAATTGGCGCTTTCAGGAGGCAATGGAACGTACTCGCGCTGCCAAATCAGAAAATCTCGACCATCGGTATCGCCGTCGCCATCCGCGTCGCCACCAGCATCCATTCCGTAGGATTGCTGCCACGCGCGCAAATCGTTGTGAGTGACGAATCCATCATCGTTGAAGTCAGCGCTGTCCACAACCGACGTGAGCACGCGAAATTGCAGCATCTGGTCGCCCGGAGTGTGCAAATCAAACGACAAGGTGCGTAGATCATCGGAAACGATTAGGCTTCCTTGGTTAGAAAAATCTAACCCGCGATGGATGGCGTCGCCAAAATTCCCGATGGTTCCCAAGGTGCTGTCCGTCGCCACCAGCGTTTGCTGTCCGAATATAACGCCCAAGATTTCTCCGGAAAAATCAATGGAACCAGCAACGCCCTTTAAGAGAGGCTCATCCGCCACAGGATCAAACTGCAATAAATAGCTGGAGAACTTTGTGCCGGAATCAAGCGAACCAGGTGCTGGCAAGGCACCACCGGTAAGCGTGATTCCACCGCCGATCACCGCATCGACGGCTAGAGAATTGTCCAGAGTATCATTCCGCTCATGCAGAACCAGGAGTTGATCGGACTCGAAGGCATGCAGTGACACATCGGAGGGTCGGGAAGCTGCGATTTCAACATCTCCGGCAACAATGGGAATGCCATCGTTAACGGGATCAAGCACCGAGTTGTAGTTGCTCAGAACGACGCCTGGATTGATGGCAAAATTGTTAAATCGCGCCTGCGCGATGCTCCCGCGAAATCCACCCGAAAATGGCAATTGTCCTGATCCCCCATTTGCACCCAGGCCGCTGCCGCCGGTGTTGCCCAGTCCTGCCAGGTCGTAGTCGTCCCACTGCAAACTTTCATCCACTCCCGGCAAGCCGTCGATGCGCCCCGCCGGCGCGCCATTCACAAACAACTCCGCGTAGCGATTGAGTGGATCATCGTTGAAAACGGCAGCCAGATGAACGTAGTCGGCTAATGGATTTGCAAAGCGGTCGATCTTGGCGGTGACCGTGAGGTCTTTCAAGACGCCCTCGCCGCCTTGATTTGTTCCGGTATCGCCGAGCACGCGAAACCTGAGATCGTTCTTCTTGCCGTCGGCATCGGCGTCTCCGATGGTGAGCGAGATACCGCTGGTCCCGTCACCTGATTCGAAAAGTATTTGATTGTTTGAAAGCGAATCGAGGCGGACCCAAAACTCCATCGAGGCCGAGCGGTCGAAATCGGGTGTCCCGGGTTGAGGGGTATTCCGTCGTGGTCCCGGGTCGCCCACATGAAAAAACGTGCGGCGCATGACATCGTCACCGTCGAAATGAAATGCCTGAGGCGGCAGTCCGGATTGAAACCGCGGCGAATCTTGCAGTTGCGGCTCTTGGGCGCCCGCGCCGAGCTTCCAAGTTTCGCGGCCTTTGTACTTAAGATCGATCGTGGAACGCCAACCTTCCGGCTCATTGCCGGGCACCGACGCATCCCAATGCATCGTCGCGGGCGTTTTCACATCGTAGGCAAAAGAGGCATCGACCGCTTCGAGATAATTATCTAATTTGGCGCGTAACTCCGCCGCTTTTTCCGGCATGGAGAACGCTAAGTTTGCCGATTCTCTAATATCGGTCGCTAGATTGTAGAGCGATACAATGTCAGAGTTGCCGTTCTCGCCGTATTCGACATGCAGCTTGTAATCACCATCACGAACGGCTGATGAAGGCTTGATTCTGAAATTCGGACCAGGACCAAAATTTTGCGGCCAATGCCAATAAATTTCTCCGCCTTCGTGAAAATTGCGGGAGAGATGATCCATTCCGCTGGGCAGCATGCCGCCGTTATGTAAAACCGAAGTGAAATCAGCCCCCTCGACATTGCCGGGTAAATCGGCGGAATAGCCGGCCAAGTTTGCAATCGTGGAAAACAGATCGGTTGTCGTAATCGGCACGCCGCTGTAGCTGTCGGCAGCAACGCCCGGACCGCGCACAATAAAGGGAACGCGAATGCCCCCTTCTCGCAGCGTCGATTTTCCTCGGGAGAGGGGGGAACTGCTGCTGGCACCAAGCGGAGCACCATTGTCCGAAGTGTAAATCACGTAGGTATTGTCTCGGATTCCCAATTGATCGAGCTTATCCAAAACCATGCCAAAAGACGTATCAAGGTCTTCAGTCATCGCGGCGTAGGAGGGATCATCATGAACTGTGCCGGGTGGGAGCGCTGCATACTTATCTCGAATCACTTGGCGCGATTCGGTGGGATCGTGAACCGCATAATGCGACAATTGCAAAAAAAACGGATTGCCGCTCTCAAAGCTATCTTCCATGAAGATGCCAGCCGAATTGGCGAGCTGGAACACTTTTTTCGGATCGACTTCGGGTGGAGCATAGGGAGCTTGTCGAACGCTCGTGTCGTATCCCACATCTTCGGGGAAGAGTCCCGTCGTCGCGTCTAGGTGCCATTTGCCGAAGTGAGCTGTCTTGTAGTCGGAGTTCGACTGCTTAATGATTTGAGGGAGGGAAAAAATATCGGGTTGAAGTGCCTCGGCGGCCGGGGGGGTCAGGGGCAATCGAGATTGGTGGCCTTCCCAGCGTGCATTACCGGGATAGGAAATGGGCAAATCCGTCATTTGTAGCTGCGCGGGGCTGCGTCCCGTTAAAATGGCTGCGCGCGTTGGCGAGCACATCGATTGGGAAGCGTAGCCGTTGTAGAACCGCATGCCCTCGGTGGCAAACCCTTCGAGTCGTGGCGTCTGATAAAAGTCACTTCTTGAATTGGGCAAATCGGGGTGCATGAGGACCGATGTGCCATTCCAAGATTGATCGTCGACGAGGACTAATACAATA
The DNA here is from genome assembly GCA_041743635.1 of Bythopirellula sp. GTDB lineage: Bacteria > Planctomycetota > Planctomycetia > Pirellulales > Lacipirellulaceae > Bythopirellula. The sequence continues at coordinate 1,174 of JBGTMM010000413.1, read as the reverse complement.
TTGGGCGCCGGCACGGCTGGCAGGGAGTTCACATCCCCCAATAAGATTAGCAGCGCCAAGCAATATCGCCCGACATGCGGCAAGATGGCTCTCAAATCTCGCCCAACCAGTAACTTGGTCGCATCGCGATTTTTGCGACCGATATTCATCTTGTGGCGTCGTGCTCGAAGCATCCGATGTCCTTGGATTTATGTACGCACGAACGGCTGGATCGTGAGTCACGGGGGGGGTTACGCAACCAATCTACGTGGACGGGAGCCGATTAAGGAAACCAGCATGGCACAGGCCAAGAGGCAACTCGCCGGCTCGGGGACGGACAGAGCGGCAGCTAAACTTTCATCCAAGCCGAAGTTCCGTTGCCAAATGAGAAAATCACGGCCATCGCTGTCACCATCGCCGTCCGCGTCGGAATCTCCATCGATGCCGTAGTCGCCATGCCATTCAACGAGATCCTCGCCGTCCACGTCGAGGTCGCCATCGAAGTCGCCCGGTGGGCTGAGGTTGATCACGGACTCAATTTTGTAGACTGTCAACTTGTTCGCTTCTTCGCCCATCACGTAAATCTCTCCCTCATCATCAACGCCAAAGCTGTAGAGAGTGATATCGAGCGCGGGCTTAGGAGTGGAAGTTGAGTCAAAAATGGCTTGTGTACTGTCAGAAAAGCGGAACTCGAAAATCTCGACGTCGTGCGGATCGCGGAGATTCCCCGAGTCATCATACGGATCAAGCCAAAACAGCCGGCCCGGGCTAGCACCGAAAGCCCCCGAACCAAAGCTGAATTCGCCAAAGACATACTTGCCCTGCAACTCGGGTATGGAGGTCCCCCGATAGACGAATCCCCCCGTAATTGAGCGGCCGTCGGTACGCCCGTATTCAGCGAGAGGATCGGTGAATGTGGGAATGGGAGGATCAGGGTCTATTGGACCCTCAACGGAACCTTCGCGGTAGGGCCAACCCAAATTCGCTCCCCCGGAAAAAACGCTTACTTCTTCGCGAGAAACCTGACCCACGTCTCCCGCAAAGACGAGGCCCGTCACCGGATCGACGCTCATGCGGTAAGGATTTCGTAGGCCGTAGGCATAAATTTCATCGATGGCGGAAGGTTCTGAAACAAAGGGGTTGGAAGTAGGAACGCGATACTGCCCATTGCCGCTCACCGGATCAAGACTACCCG
>JBGTMM010000412.1:0-11848 GCA_041743635.1 Bythopirellula sp. | reverse complement strand
CGCCGCGGTCGGCCCGTGAGGCGTTTACCCGGCGCAGGGCGCCCCGCTGGCTTGCCGCGTGGCGAGTTTCGAGAATTATTAACTTTGCGAGGAGGCATCGGGTGCTCGTGATCGGAGTGGAGAGCGACTCACGCACGGCCGCACGCATCCATCATAGCCGCCAAGAAACGAGAAACCCAGGGGCCCGCACGCTGGCTTCAATATCGCGAACCCTGCCGCCATTCGCCCACCGGCATGCTTTGCCGGGAACGACTCACTTCGGAGATCGGAACGGCGTAATCGAGGGGGCGGCCACCGACAATCTCGGGGCCGACGTCGTTCTGCGGATACGGATCAAACTGTTCCGCGTTGAAGCGCTGCAGAGGAGCCGTGCCGGGACTCGCCAGCCGTGGGTAACGAATGGTCGGCGAGCAAGCCGTGACCTGCGCGAGCAGCGACGAAACAATTACGACTTTCCAAATTTCGCGCCGCATGTCCGACCCAGGATGGTTTGCAAAAATCAGCGGGGCGGATTGTAGGCATGCGGCCAACCTTACGGAAGGTAAATATCAAGCACCACCGCTTCCCCCCGCGGCTCGAGTTCGACCTTCCCCGCCGCGGCGGGAACAAGGCACGTATTTCCCAGCGAAAGCGGCGCGTGGACGGCGTCACCGCTAACGGTGATAGCACCAGTGAGCGGCACCAGTAGATGGAATCGCTCATCTCCCCCAACTTTTGCCGCTTGCGGTTTAGCGATCCGCAACCGATCCAACACAAACTTGTCACACTCCACCAACCGTTCACGCTGCGGTGAATCTGTCGCCGCCGGTTGCTGCGGTGCCACCGGCCCGCGCAGGAAATCGGTGACTGCCAGCGACTCGGCAATGTGCAACTGCCTCGGCTTGCCCTCGGCATCGACGCGATTCCAATCGAACAAGCGAAATGTCGTGTCGCTCGCCTGCTGAATTTCGGCGATCACTAACCCTGCGCCAAGCGCGTGAATTGTCCCCGCCTTGATGAACACGCAGTCCCCGACCGTCGGTTCAAACTCATGCAAACACGTTTCACATGTCACCGCTGCAATAGCCGCGCTCAACACTTCGCGCGTCACCCCCGGTTTCAGACCCGCGTAAATCTTGCTCCCCGGCTCGGCGGCAAGCACCACCCAGGCTTCGGTCTTGCCCAGGTCCGGCGGATCGAGCCGGGCCCCTTGCTCATCGTTGGGATGGACCTGCACCGACAGCGTGCGGTTGCAATCCAGAAACTTGAACAGCAAGGGAAACTGCGCTTGCCCCGCATCGCGGCCAAACAACTCCTCGCCATGCTGCATAACCAATTCGTGCAGCGTCAAACCTTGTAAGGGTCCAGCCGCCACCACGCTTTGGTCCGCGCCGTGATCCACCAGCTCCCAACTCTCGGCATAATCCTCGCCCGGACCAATCGTCTTCCCCAGCATCGTGCCCAAGCGTCGCCCTCCCCACAAATAACGGCGAAACAACGGCTCAAACCGCAGCGGGTAATTGCAAGTGTGATCCATAATGGCAATCTCGTGGGATTGTGAATCTCTCATCATCGCAAAGATAACCACGACGACACAACGGTCACTACGAAGATAGGAGTCATAATCTTTGCATTCCGTCGTGTCCGTTGTGTCGTCGTGGTTCCAATATTTGCCCGCGTTGTCGCGACCCCAATGCGTTGCTAATATAGCACTTAGAACGACTGGCGGGCATTAGCTCCGGCGGCGTGCATCCTGTCGTATCTTTAAGCATCCCTTCCGACCCGCCGCCGCCCAACGTCCGCCATGCCCTCCGAGCCCAAGCACCCTGCCGACGAAGACCTGCTCGAGAAAACGAAAATGTCGTTTTCCGAGCATCTCGAAGAATTGCGCACCGCGCTCTTCAAATGCCTGGCCGCTTGGATGGTGGGAACGCTCTTTGGCTTGCTCGTCGGCTGGCAGGTCGTCGATTACGTGCAAACCCCCTTGCGCGAAGCGCTCGATAATTTTTATCGCGGCCAAGCCGAAGAAGCTATGGTCGATCGCCTGCAAGAACAGCAAGCCGCCGGCGACACCGTGCCGGAGGACATCCCCACCGCGGCGGCGAAAATGGCCGACGAAGGGTTGGTGCCCGAAGATGTGTTTATCGACCCTGCGGAGTTTGCCAAAGCGCTCCCCCCAGGAATCTTCCAAGAAAAGCCCGACGAATCCTTCCCCACCACGCGCGAGGGAATGATTCGACTGCGGCTTTACCGGCCGATCGAGGACGACCCCCGTCTCAATGCGATCAGTCTCAGCGGCCAAGAGCCCTTCATGATTTACATGAAAGCCTCGTTTGTCGTCGGGGCCGTCCTGGCCAGCCCCTTCATTTTTTACTACCTCTGGAATTTCGTCGCCGCGGGACTCTACAAAAATGAACGCAACATGGTCTATCTCTATTTGCCGATGAGCCTGGGCCTGTTCTTCGCTGGCGCCGCGCTCGCCTTTTTCGCGGTCTTCGACTTCGTGCTCGATTTTCTCTTCTGGTTCAACGCCCAAATGGGGATCATGCCCACGCCGCGAATCACCGAGTGGATGAGCTTCGTGCTGATCCTCCCCCTGGGCTTCGGCATCAGCTTTCAATTGCCGCTGGTAATGGTCGCCCTGGAGCGCGTCGGCATTTTCACCATCGAGTCGTACTTAAGCCATTGGCGAATCGCGGTGGTTGTGATTTTCACGCTCTCGATGCTTCTCACCCCCGCCGACCCGGGGAGCATGTTGCTGATGGCCCTGCCGCTGACAGTGCTCTACTTCTTCGGCATCTGGCTCTGCAAAAAACTCCCCCGCGGCGACTCCCATAAATAGCCCGACCATCTTGGTCGGGAAATAACTTGGCGCGGACGCCATCGTGGTACGGACGATCTCGTCATTCCGCTCAGGCACAAGCAACCGAGGCCCTATGCAATAGATGTCGCTTTTGATAAGGTAGTTGCATTCATGAGTAACCACGCGTTCTGAAACCGACAACGTGCCCCAGCAAATGGGGATAGCATGACCGATTCTTCGTCGGGGAATATTGATAAGTTTCACGATCAGCAAGACTGGCTGCGTTTCACACTCTCTTGCATTGGCGATGCCGTTATTACTACGGACGGTGACGAGCGGGTAAGTTTCTTGAACCCGGTCGCCGAGTCCTTGACCGGATGGACGCTGCAGCAGGCCGTAGGGCAACCGCTCGATGGTGTGATCCGCATCGTCAATGAAGACAACCGGCATGCGGTCGTGGTTCCGACCATTCAAGCCTTGCAAGCTGGCCACGCTTTCAAATTGGCAAGCCACAGCCTGCTGATTGCCAAAGATGGCACCGAACGTCCCATCAGCGATAGTGCTGCCCTGATCCGCAACGACCAAGGGGAAGTTGCCGGTCTCGTCCTCGTGTTTCGTGACATCACCGAACGACGGAAGGTAGAGCGGGCATTGGACAAAGCCCTCGTCTATGCTGACGACATCATAGCGACTCTGCGGGAACCATTTCTGGTTCTTGACGGCAACCTGCGAGTTAAGACGGCAAACCATTCCTTTTACGACTCATTCCACGTCTCGAAAGAGGAAACGGAAAATCGCTTCGTTTATGACTTGGGAAACGGCCAGTGGGACATCCCCGGCCTGCGGACGTTGCTCAATGATGTCCTCTCCCGCAACCAGTCTGTTCACGACTTTGAGGTGGAACACACTTTCCCAAACCTCGGTCGGAAGACCATGTTGCTCAACGCCCGGCCATTCTCTCCCGATTCCAAACACCCCGAGTTGATCTTACTCGCCGTGGAAGACGTGACTGTCTTGCGGGAGCGGTCCGAGGAACTGGCTGATGTGAGTCGCCATAAGGACGAATTCTTGGCGTTGCTGGCTCACGAGCTGCGCAACCCGCTGGCCGCGATTAGCAACTCCTTGCAACTGCTGCGCCTCGATGACAGCCTTAGTCCCTCCGTGGGAACAATTCGTGAGATTATGTCGCAGCAGAGCGATCAGATGATCCATCTCGTGGACGATCTGCTCGATGCCTCACGTATCTCGCGTGGACAAATCGAACTTCGGCGCGAAACAATTGACCTGGCTTCGGTAGTTGCCAATGCGGTTCAGTCGGCCCGACCGCTCATCGAAGAAGCCGGGCATCAACTTGTCGTTGCCCTTCCGTCCAAGCCCGTAATTCTCAACGCTGATCCCATGCGGCTCACGCAGGTAGTCAGTAATCTGCTTTGCAACGCGGCCAAATATACTCCCCAAGGAGGAAACATCTGGCTAACGGGTCGTTGGGCAGATAGCGGTGTCGAGCTTTCGATCCGCGACACGGGGGTGGGTATGGCCGCGGAAACAATTCCTTACGTTTTTGAGATGTTCGCGCAGGTTGAGGCGTCGAAATCTCGTTCTCATGGCGGTTTGGGACTTGGATTGGCATTGGCTCAAAAACTTGTCGAATTGCACGATGGGCATATCGGAGCAAGTAGTCCGGGCATAGGCAAGGGAAGTGAATTCGTCATGTGGCTGCCGGCTTCGCACCTACATAAACAGCCTCCTATCCCGGTGATTGCCCCAGCAGCGAACGAGCAAGAGACGGCATTGCCTCAACAGATTCTTGTCGTGGATGATTCAAACGCAGCCGCTTTCGTGCTGAGTAGTCTGCTCAAAAAACTTGGTCACGATGTTGAATCGGCACGAGATGGGATGTCAGCGATTGAAGCGGCAAGCCGAAAGAAACCGGATATCGTGTTCTCTGACATCGCCATGCCCGATTTCGATGGCTATGAATTGGCGCGCCGCTTAAAGTCGATGCCCGAGTTGGCCGGAGTGAAACTTGTGGCATTGACTGGCTATGGCCATGAATCGGATCGAATCCAAGCTTTCGATGCCGGATTCGATTACCATCTTGTCAAGCCTGTGAGTCTTGAGGTCCTGAAAGACTTGATAAAATCTGCGAGTGCGTCGGACGCGCCTGCTAAGGCGTCGAACAGTACCTCGTCGGAATAAGACGCTGCTGCAATCAAACGAACTGTCCCAGGATTTAACTCCCGCGTGGCGCCCTCTGAAATAACCCCGGCGAGCGGGGGACGTAAGTCCCCTGCATATGTCCCTGCAGCAATCGCTCGTCCCCACGGTCTCCATGAGAACGCAACCCCCACCCCTCCGCGGTGATCTTGCCCGCTCGTCGTCTCGCGAAGGCGGGAACCCAGTTGGCCGTGCGCCCAATGCTGTCGCATCTTGTAGTGCGATTTTCCCGCGGTTTGTGATATACTACAGGCATGGAAACTTACGGCCTCTATCCACTGACTCCTGAGCAGATGTCCGCCCTCGAAGCGGGTAGCGGCGTCATGCATGGCCAAGATCCTGTCACTCATCGTAAGTATTTGCTGATCGAGCAGATCGAACCGACCATTTCGGAACAGTATATCCGCGAGAAACTTCAGCAAGGGCTCTCCGATATCAATGCCGGCGATGTGTCGGATTGGGATGTGGAGCAATTCAAGAGCCAACTCCTCAAGCGGCACAGCTCTCATTGATGGCACGTGTTCAAAAAACGTCGCGAGCCGAGGGTGATCTTGCTGCCATCGTTGATACCATTGCCGCGGACAATCTTGACGCGGCTCTGCGTTGGCTCGATGAAATCGACTAGAATTCAGAGAAATCGATCAGACATTCAGACTGCTTGCTCACAATCCTTTTCTAGGCGAGGAAGTCAGCCATTTGCTCCCCGAGGCTCGTCGCCAGACTTTTGGCAACTATCTCATTTTCTATCGTCCGACGCAGGATGGAATCTTGGTTGTTCGCGTGCTGCATGGGTCTCGGCAGATTGAAAACTTGCGAGACTGATTCAGGAGTAATGCCGGGTATCCTCCGCAGTGGCGGAGCTTGCCCAGCAATGCGGTTCCGTCATTCCCGCGCAGAGTCTAACTCTCGACTAGTTGAGCAGGAAACCCCGGCGAGCGGGGAACGTAAGTCCCCTGCAAGAATCCCCTGCAAAAAAAAACCGCACACGAGCGAATTTGTTATTCACTCGTGTGCGGTGAAAACCCAAAAGACACCAAGGCCACCTTTATGATGAAGCTTTTGTCTTATCCTTTCGAGCAGTGCGCTCGATCTGGGCCTTTTCATTGCCCTTAGTGACCGAGTTGGCGATGATGACTGCCTTGTCTTGCACCTTCACAGGCACGCCCTGGACCGCGATCTGGTCGCCTTCGGCAAGCTGCACTTGAAGCTTATCGTTCGGACCAAGGTCGACGAGGATTTGCTTACCATCCGAAAGATCGAGAATGACCATTTGGTGTTCCATCTCGCGGACCTTGATGGTTTTCATTTTCGCAATCTTGCCGCTGATCTGACGACCGCTGCGATTAATCTTCTGCTCCTGCCCGTTGTCGACCTTGACCTTTTGAGCGAGGAGCACTTGCTTATCGCCCACCTTGATCATCGGTCCATGAGCGGTAATCTGTTGGCCTTCTTTGACCATGGGTTGACTAGCTTGCCCCGACTGGCTGGATTGATCCTTCTGGTCCTTGGGGCCCAGATCGACGGCGATGGTCTGTCCCTTGTCCGACGCCACTTGAGCCACTAACCGTTCGCCGCTACGGACTTTGACCGTTTTGGTTTTCTCAACATTGCCGGTCACGGCGTGTTGCTTCGAAGCCTGCGCCTCGGATTTTGCTTTCTTTTGCGTCTCGGTCTGATTGGCGTTCGCGGACTCATTGGACTCTTTCTGATTACCAAACGTCACGTAGCTGAACCTGTCAAACGACCCGTCGCTATCCGAATCGTAAGAGCTTGTGTACGCGTCGTAGTAAGCGTCGTTGTCGAAGTCATAGTACGTGTAGGAGTAATCATATAGCCCATCGTTGTCGTCCGAGTCGTAGTACGCATAATCGTCGTCGTAGTAATCGTAATACCAGTTGTCGGATTCGTCGTTCGTGTCGTACCCATACCAGTCGTTGTCGGTATCGCTTTCAACCTTCGTGGCATCATAGACTTCGTCATCCCACACACCAACAACCTCGTCGGTGGGATTGTAGTCATTGCCGTCGAGCCATTCGGAGACGTCGTACCAAGCATCGTCTTCGTAGTACGGGGAGTATTCTTCCCATTCCGCGGCGAGGATTGTTGTTGGCACTGCGCAAGGGAGAACCGCCGCGACAATCGCAACGGCTAAAAATTGTTTCATTAAAATAGACATGCTGTTTTCCTTTCTAAGGTTGAGCCAGGCTCAAAATTCTTGATTCGTGGCGACACGCCGTCACGCACGGCAAAGCAGAAGAAGCAATGGTCGTACCAACTCCGCCAACAGTGCGAATCTGCACCTTGGAACTGCCTTTAATTTGGCCACTATTTGCCCATGATGAATGGGAAGCGACCACGAAGTTGGCAGAATAGCCCCACTATTGGCCACACTTCCTTGAGAGAGCTATTGCTATTAGCTTTTAGAACGAATTGGAATGCGCCTTGCTCCTGCGTCATTTTGTCATCTTGCCATGTCCCTTTGACGCAGACATCATATTTTTTTTCACTTGTGCCGCGATGAAGCCACATCGATCATCTCAGGCTAATAAAGAACTCGGCTCAGACGCGAGCCGAGGCTCGATATTGGTGGTTGATGATCAAAACGGCGAGCGCGAACTTCTGATGCGCATCCTGCGCGGTGAAAGCTACGACGTGTGCGGCGCGGCTGATGTGCCACAAGCGCTGCGGCATCTTCACGACGACATCGATCTGGTCGTCACCGACGTCTGCCTGGGGAAAATCAGCGGCTTGGACCTGCTGCAAAAATGGAAGCGCAGGCGGCCCACGACGCGATTCATTTTGGTGACCGGATTTGGTGAAGTCGCGGACGCCGTAAAAGCGATTCAGGCAGGCGCGGATCACTATCTGACAAAGCCAATCAAATCGACGGAGTTGCTGCTCACCGTGGCCAAAGCGATTGACTCGCTGCGTCGGCAGGTGAATCGAGCCGAGCTTGACAACCCCGTCGCGATGACGCTCGGTTTTGAACGGATCGTGGGAACGGGTGAGGCGATGGTCAATCTTTGCGCCCGCGTCCGGCGCGCCGCGGTTGTCGACAGCACTGTTCTGCTGACGGGCGAATCAGGCACGGGAAAGGAGTTGTTTGCGGCAGCCATTCACTACAACAGTCCCCGACGGCATGGCCCATTCGTCACGGTGAACATGGCCGCCGTGCCGGAAACGCTCGTGGAGAGCGAGCTCTTTGGACATATCCGGGGCGCATTCACCGGAGCGAGCGAATCGCGCGTAGGGAAGTTCGCAGCCGCACACGGCGGTACCTTGTTCATCGACGAGATTGGCGATTTCGCCAACGGATCGCAAGCCAAGCTGCTGCGCGTGCTGGAGAGTCGCAAGATCACTCCCGTCGGCGGCAATACTGAACAGGAAGTGGACGTGAGGGTCGTCGCTGCCACGAGCAGAAACCTGGAGCAGATGGTGAGCGACGGCGAGTTTCGCGCGGACCTCTATTTTCGCCTCGACGTGGTCCATCTCCACCTGCCGCCGTTGCGAGAGCGACGTGACGGGATTCCCCTCATGATCGAGCACTTTCTGCGCGAGTTATGCGCCGCCATCGGACGCGCTCCCCCGACCATCGAACCGGAGCTTTTCGAATTCTTGGTGAATCACGACTGGCCGGGCAATGTGCGGCAGCTTAAAAACTGTCTGGAAAGCATGGTCGTTCTCGCCGACGATGATGTTCTCAAATTCCAGGACTTGCCATCTTCGGCTTCGATCAGCGCTCGAAAGAGCCACATTCAAATTCCACCAAACACGCCGCTGGAAGAGATCGAACGGACGGCCATCGAATCGGCGCTGGCGGAGCACGACGGCAATCGCACCTACGCAGCCCGCGCCCTGAAGATCTCGCTCCGAACGCTGCAGCGGAAGCTCAAAGAGTGGGACAACGTGATTGGCACCGGATCCGTCGATGCTGATTCTACGAACAGGCGCTGTCCGGAACGCGCTGAATAAGCGCCCAGCGAAAGAACGCCGCGGCAATGATCGCGCCGATACTATCGGCGGCCAGGTCTGAAATCTCATCCTGCATTCCTGGAACAGATGGTTCCGCGAATAGCCAATAACCTGCCCACTCGGCGATCTCCCACCAGGCACCGAGGGCGACTCCCAACGCCGCGACGGCAAGCACCATAACCCAGGCATGCGATCGCAAAACCGCCGCGATTGGACGATATCCGTACCAAGCGAATATTAATGTCATGCCGAGCGTGCCCAGCGCATGACTCACCTCGTCGTATCCCCAGATGGGATGGAAGATTTTCCAGGCCCAGCCGCAGGCATTCATGGCCACGGAGGCGGTGAGCACGGCATTGAAAACGGCGGGCGCATCACGCTGCAAGCCAAGATAGAGAAGCAGCGACACTGCGAAGCTGCCAAGCACCAAACCATTCTGCCAGCCTTGTGAAATCCACGAATAGATGGCGAGAGTAGCAAGCAGGCCGGCAATCGCCCACGCACAAATTCGGTAGCCGAACCAATCAACGTTTTTCATTCCCATCCCCCCGGCAGCCCAGCTCTGCAAAAAAACTCCCCCGCGGCATCAACATCCTAGCGAGCGGGGGACGTAAGACCATGCATCAATGCTCCCCGGTGCCACATGCTGGCTTGCCCAGCAGTGACTTCTTTTCGGCGAAGCCTTTTACATACCGTAGCCCAGGCGTTGGTCGCAGAAGCAAGTTTCGCAACTAGTTACGATCTCGGCTGAACAGAATTCTGGCTCCAAATAGAAAAAGAAACATAGTGCCAGATGTTGGTTCGGGAACCGCAGTGAACGTGGAAAGCTGTCCGGTGACAAATATCGCATCGCCGGTCGAAACATAAGTTCCCCAAATCCGAAAATCATTTTTTTCAAACTCAGCGAGATTCAGTGATTTAGGGAATGGCGATGTGTGGCCTGCAGAGCCATCAGAATCCTCCAAGTCCGGACCAAAATTTCCGGCCGAGAATGTTGAATCTCCAATGTTACCAAAGGTATCCCCGGCTATGCGAATCGAATAGTGAGAGGGCGGGGTGACATCGACGGCACCGTATATAAAAGGCCCATCGAACAGCAAATCAACCCCATTGAGTGACACAAAGACAACACCTTCGGTTTGTTGCCAACCTTCCGACTCAAATGTTGTGTAACCCTCGAATGCGTCCCCAATAGCAAGGTTTGGAATCACCCCATTACTATTCGTCGTGATTTCCGTAACGCGACCAGAGAATGAATACGTTAGTAAATCAGCCTCCACCTTGCCGGAAAAGGCGAAGAACATTAACGAGGCGATGAGTTTGGTTAGGCGATGTTTCATAATTCTGATTTTAGACAAGTCGTTAACGAATGCCAATTTCTCTCAAGCGCCTAACGCATTAATAATTGGGGATTTCCCAAATAAATCTCCCAGGGGCTTACGCCGCCTGGCTATTGACGGTCGTCACTCCGTGGCTGTGACCAACTTGTCAACAATCTTTTTTGTGCCAAAGGGAAAGTCGCTAGGCGCCGGACATTTGGCGCTAGAATCTTCAACGAGCGCCCAGCGCCTAAAATCTAGCGCCCTCCCAAAATTTTTTTGTCGAAATTGTGCCACGACTTGTGCTATGGTGATATTCGTTCAGTAGTACCAAGTTCCATATGAGCCGAACGCGCTAGCGTCGGGTGGCACTGTGAAAAACCCGAGGCTAGCGCCTACGGCTCAGCTTTCGGCTCTCAGCCAGAGAAGATTCCACCCCAGACAAAACCAACAATGCAACAAACCGTCAACTTGGACCCGAAAAAACACACCGCCACCTTTGCCAACTTGGCCAAAAAAAACACTTTTGGCCAATATGGCCAAGTTGGACAAGTTGGCCAACATCGTTTCACAGCATCGATGAAATCGCCGAGCTGAGCATAGAGATGCCGATGAACAGGACCGCGCAGATCGCGCCCTGGCAGGCCGTCACCACCAGTGCCGACAATGGCCCGGTGCGGACCATCACCGCGATGATCGCCGCGGTCACGACGAGGGGCCAAACGGCGTGGCTCCAAAAGCCGGGATCAACGACCGAAACATTGATCCAGAATCTCAGCAGCAGATTCGCCACGACGACCAGAAACACGCAGAGCAGGCTCTGCCAATAGTCGGGGGGCTCAACGGCCGCAAAACCACAGGCCATTTGCAACCCCCACGCGGCAATCAACAGTGCCGCCGGAAGAAGCACCAGAAAAACCAGCGTCGGATCGAACCGCGAGAGAAGCTCAGGCATGATGATCTCCTTGATAGAAAAATGCGAGTCACAAGGAGTGTCCCAATTAAAGATATCTCAAACTGCCTTATGAGGCGGCGACATACGGTAAATCGTGCCGATTTTCTCGATATCGAGCGTTCTGACACTAGAAAATGCTTCTGCGGGGGAATGTGAGGCGGGAATCTGATCGCCGAGAGCCCAAATCGCTCTCGCACGATTGCGGTTCAAGACGGTAAAATGGTTAAACTCGCCACAGAACCTTTGCCGACTGAACCTTTGGTGTCCGGTCGGTGTCAGCTTGGCGGGAATGGAGATTGCGATGTTATCTCGCTTAATATTCTGCTCATGTATGTGTCCGGCCTAAGCCGGACCTCTCTCGAACCGCGCGCCACGGCAGGCGCTGTCTTTAGTAAATACCATCTCCGCATATTTCCCACCATTCGCTAATTCGCGAGGAAAGAATTCGATGGCCTCCGACTTTCGGCTGAAAGATCAATTGCCGGATATTACCGAACGCATCGTGCAAACCTACGAAGGGCTCGGCACGATCAACCACTTGGATCACTGCCCGCTGCCGAGCTACGAGGAAGTGATCGCCTCGATGCACGAGCTGACCGAGAT
>JBGTMM010000411.1:0-5899 GCA_041743635.1 Bythopirellula sp. | reverse complement strand
ACCATCCGAACCTGCTGCGGCTGTTGGTCGGTAAAACCGCAAGCGTGGTGAGTAAGTTTGCGAATGATACAATCACGCTTTTGGAAACGAATCTTGACGATGCCAGCGGCGAAGCGATCGGCCACTGTGTGAGCCTGTTGTGGCAAGCGGGGGCGCTCGACGTGGCGACCACGGCGCTCACGATGAAAAAGAATCGCCCGGGGGTGCTCTTGCAAGTGCAGTGCCAGGCGAGCGATGCGGAAAACCTCGCCGAGTTGATTTTCCGTGAGACGACGGCCCTCGGCTTGCGGCGTTCGACGCTGGAGCGTTGGATCCTGCCCCGGCGGAGCGTGGCGGTGACGACACAATTTGGCGCAGTCGCGGGGATCGTGGCCGAGCTTCCCGGCGGCAACGAGCGGTTTTCGCCCGAGTACGATTCGGGTGCTCAAGTCGCCGAGCAGAACAAAGTGGCGTTCAGCGTCGTTGAATCAGCAGCCCGTGCGGCGTTTGGAAAGTAAAATGTCATGGTGATTCTATTTGCGAATTTGGGTGCCACATTGATGCTACTCGCCGGCTGCGCGCTCTTGGTCTATATGCTGATACGCAAAGCGCATTTGCAGCGAGTCCGAGAGCGCCGGACGACTGTAATTTCAGAAATGGATCGCCTGCCGCGAACCTCGCAACCTTGGCAAACCACGGGCAACGGCGACGAAATGGCGGACCTCGCCCGCGACATCAATGGGCCGCTCTCCACCAAGATGATCGTGCTCCAACAACTGATCGCTGACAGTCAGCGGCAGATCGAGCGCATGGAAACACTGCTCGAGCGGATAGAAAATGCGAAGCAAGATAACGCTTAGCCCCCCAGCGCAAGCGGGGGGCTAAAAACACAGCCCCAAGGGCAAGCTGGGGGCTAAAAAACATAGCCCCCAGCGCAAGCTGGGGGATCATTTGGGAATCTTCCGCGATTTCGGTTCCGCGTACATTTCGATTATGGCAATCAGCTCTTCTTGATCGGTGATTTGTCCGTAATTCGGAATACGCAGCATCCCCGCCACCGCCCGGAGCTCGTCGATTGAAAGCTCTTCGAGATTCACCGGGATCACGACTTCTTCTACGGCGTCATCGGCATTTTTCCACTCGATAGTGTCCGCGTTGGCGACCTCGGCGTCTTCACGGGCCGCTTCGATCTCGACTTCGCGGAGCGCTTCCGCAGCATCGCTGATCTGGTCGCTAGTGATCGATTCCTCGTGCGGCTTACCCTCGGGGCGATTGGCACGGAGGGAACCTAAAGTCGGGCTGCCTGGCTTGGACATGGTCGTGTCTCCTTTGTGTTTGGCGACTTGTGTTTAGCGATGAGCAGAAAAAGAGGGACTAAAGGGGACTAGTGTTCACGAGTGAGCGTGCTTGCCGTGGAATCGCGATTAAGCTCTTGCTTCAACAGCTTGACATTCTTGCGATTGGCCCGCCAAGCCATGTCAACTAAGTCTCCCACCAGCGGCACGGTGCCCACTACGAAATCAATCCCCACATTACCCAGCATTTTCCATAAAGTCCACTTCGAGACGCCGAGCCGATTGGCTTCCCACAGGAAGTACACTGACAGAGCCGTGGTGACGCCGTCACCCGCCACGGGAATCAAGCCAATCAGCGTATCCCAGCCAAAGCGAATTTTCGTACCGGGAACCTTGTAGCGGTCGTCGAGCACTGCGGTGAGCCATTCCAATCGCCGCAGCACTTGCGCACGGTCGAGCGGTTCTCGCTCTTCGGCAATAAATCCGCCGAGAATGGGCCAGAGGTCTTGTCGGGAGTCACCTTGTTTTGCAGTCAGCCAATTCATGTTCGAGCCTTGGAAAAATTTTGGCAGTTGAAAACGCCGACAGCATCAACCGCAAATAGCGTTCCAAGGTGGCGAGCGAAGGAAATTGCGTGAAATTCGCCGAGAAAGGCGGCTGAGCGAAGATGTTGGCTTGCCTGCTGACTAGGGCGCGACCATCGGCGAGCACAATTCCACCAGGGTTTGCGAGCGGCAACCTTAGCGCTGCGACGTTGATTCCACGAGTAGTCCCTCGATCTGGCCCCGCGCGACGAGCTGGTTGCCGGCGTTTTCCCAATTGAGCTCCCCATACCACCAATAGCGCACCCTGCCCTCTCGGTCGATGATGTACACGCTTGGCCAGATGCTGTTGTACCACGCCTGCCACATCTTTTTTTCATTGTCGACCGCGACGGGAAATTTCAGTTGATGCTGTTCGAGTGAGTTCCGCAATAAATCGATGTCGGCTTCGCTTTGGGTTTCCGGTGTGTGAATGCCGATGAGCACCACATCCTGTCCTTGAAACGCGTCGTGCCACTCGCGATACCACGGGTAGTTGTTGATGCAATTGCCGCATCCGAAGGCAAAGAAGTGAACAACGACCACTTTCCCGCGAAGCGCTTCCATGGTGAGTGGCTCGGAGTTGATCCACTCTTCCACGCCGACGAATTCGGGTGCCCACGCCGGGCTTTTGATGACTTTCGAGAAATCAAACTGTTCGCCCATCAGCTTGCCGTAGCTGTCCTGCTGGTCGGGTGAGAGAATTGCCACGACCTCTTTGTGCCGCTGGGCGTTGATTTTCGGTAGCTCTTGCTCGAGTGCTTCGCCGCCAGTTTGTTGCAAATTATAAAGCCGATTGCGGAACCGCGTGGAAAGTTCCTTGAGTTTGTTCTGTTGTTCGTCAGTGAGCTTGATCGCCTCGGTGATGTCTTTCCGCAATAGCGCATCGTAGCCTTGTGCTTGGAGCGTGATGCCCTGCAATCGCAAACGCTGCTCTTGCGTGAACAGTTCTTCGAGCGTATCGCGTATTTCTTTGAGCGCGGGTTGGGCCGTCTTGTCGGCTCCCGATGGGCTGACGTTGCGGATGGCCAGCAACATCCGATTGTGTTTGCGCAGCAATGCGTCAAGCGACTTCCGCTGCTCCGGCGTGCAAGTGAGCGCTTCGCGCACAGAGTCGTCGCGGACGAGCAAAATCGTGGGATCGGTCAGTGGGGGTTGTTCACCGGAAAGCGTGTGAACTCCCGTGGTGAGTAGACAGATTGTTAAAAATGTTTTAACGTCGATCATGATCGTGTACCTGAAAAAAGGCAAAACGGCGCCGCGAAATTCTCCGCGCGCCGGTTTGCATCCGCAGACGGCCAAAGTGACAATTCTAGCAAAAACTTCGCCGCGTAAAGCCAATCCCTATTAATCCGCCTAACATGAGCAGCAGGGATCCCGGTTCCGGCACCGTCTCGAAGGAAACCCGTAATACAGGAGTATTTGCGGATAATAGCGAACTGTCAAAAATATATCCGGCTGCGGTCGTCAAACCATTGAATGCCGAAAGATCGGCAAAGTTGAACGTGACCGGAAGGTTCTCGTTTTCTCTTTGGTCGTTGACACCGCCAACTAAGAAGGCCGCATTGGCGGGATTCTCGGTTTCCGAACCGGCGTCCCAAATGCGACTGGCGTCTTCAGTGATGCTTGTTAGTATCAAATCCCCGTTCGTGTCGAAGACCTCGAAGGCCTGCGGATTGGCGTTACCCAGAAAGTGGTCGTTACTCGGCACGACCATTGCCCCAAACGTAAAGAAGCGGTTTGCCGTGTCGATGTCGAAAATGGCTGAGTTTGTTTCACCAGGGAGAATGGGAGGCATGTTTGGGCCGAACACACTGCCCAGATTCGCGTTCGGCTCCGCGGCTTGGAAAGCGGGGAACCAAGTGGAGCCCGAACCTCCTTCGGCTATCGTTACAATGGGTGCCTCGGCGATGCTAGCCTCTCCAAGCAGGAACGCGAATTCATCGTTGTCGAACGCGTCGAAAAGGCCGGTGCCGAATCCGAACCGGAAGGGCGCGAGTGAGATGCTATTTGCGGGAGCCAGATTCTCCACGGTCACCCGCAGCTTCACTGTCTGAGCACTGGCTGTCGTGGAGAAGAACGTGCATCCTAGTGTCACAATTAAACAAGAGAAAATTCGTAGTCGCATCATCTGTTCCTCTGAGGTGTGAAATGTTTGCCATTGCCAAGTGACAACGGCTTATTCATGCTTCAAAGGATTAGACGCGGGAAGCGTTAATCGATTACAAGAATTTCTTGATGCTGGGCTCAAGAAAGCAGCTATCACTCAGAGGTGGCGGCTTCGGCCAGCAAGCGTTTGATCTTATCGCGGCGCGGGGCGGAAAGACTTGTTGTCTCCGCGAACAATTCCTTGCGCAATTGAGCAGGCATGAATGATGTTGCCGCATGAAGTGTGGCAACTTGCTTGGCAAATCGTCGACAGTTGCGACAGAGAAACGTGTGAATTCTCAATGCCCAGCATTCCCGACGCGTTAGTTCGCGGTCCAACGCCGCGGAAGCTAACCGAGAAGCTTCGCGGCAAGTGATCCCCACTATCGAATTGCCGGTGTGCTTGTTCATTAACGTTTCCTTCTCATTGTGAGAACCACTTATTGTCCAGGCATTGTCTGAGCAGCAATCTCGCGCGATGCAAACGTACGGCTAGGTTTTGTGGTGTAATTCCTATTTTACGACTCACTTCATGCACCGAAGTGTGCGCAATTTCACGTAACTGAAATGCTTGGGCCAGATGGGCAGGCAACCCACCAAAGCAACCTTGAAACACCAGCCAAAATTCAGCATTTTCGGCCATTTGGGCAGGTGAGGAGCGCCAACCGGTAATGGCAGAGCTCCACTTTCCCTTATTGTCAAACGTGTCCTCGCTGCCCAGATGAGCATGATCCAGGAATTCTGGTGCCTGACCCGCGGCTCGATAGTGATCGACAATCTTCCGACGAAGAATGGCAACGAGCCAAGTACCAAAAGCTGCTTTGCCCTCAAACTGTTTTCGGTGTCGAAAAGCCGCCAGGAGAGTCTCCTGTACCAAATCTTCGGCATGCTCGACGTCAGATACCCGGGAACAGGCGTACCTTAGCAACAAATCGCCATAGCGATCTACCCAATCGGCGGGATCCTCCAGTTGTTCAGACGCAGGCGCGATCTTATGTGCCATCGAAGAAGTCGCTTGCTACTGAGTTCCACTGAAAAGTATGTTTTTGGGGCATCAACTTGTTGGACGGAGAATCGTCCGGAAAATTACGCACATTCTTCGGAAATTTTGCGAACGCCATCAGAAATCCAGCGAACGCTCGACGTCCTTGTCTTCGCTCGGCACGATTTTCGCGGCTGGTTTTTCTTCGCTTTGGCCGAGCTCCTGTCGCTCCCGCCACGGTTGGTTTTTCTGGTAGCTCTCCAGTTCCTTGGCGAGTTGGTCGTCGTTGTCGGGATCGTCCATGTCGACCGCCTTTTGCGACCATTCGATGGCCGTGTCGAAGTTGCCCGACTCGGCAAAAGAGGCGGCGAGCGTGCTCAAAATGTGCGGCAGCTTGTACTCGGTGAGTTCGCAGGCCTTGGCGGCGAGCTCCACCGCGCGCTTGCCGTTACGCAGGTCGGCTTGCGGAGACGTCGCGAGCACCCAGGCGAGGTTGTTGAGAATGGCCGCGTCGGCGGGTTCCACTTTGAGGGCTGCCTCAAAGTCGGCGATTGCCTCGGCGTGTTTACCGATGTTGAGATAAGCATCGGCGCGGCTGCGCAAGGCGAGGAAATTCTCCGGATCGAGGAACAACACGTCGTCGTATTGCGAGATTGCTTCATGGGGCTGCTTATTGATCAGGTAATACATCGCCAATTGCATTTTCAACTCGGGCTGATTCGGCACTGCCTTGGTGAGTTGCCGCATCTCGGCAATCGCCTCGTCGAGACGGTTGAGCTGCGCCAAAATTTCGCCGCGTAACCGGTGGGCCGCCACGACTTGTTGCTTCTCCAGCACGGCATCGGTATCGGCCAAGGCTTCCTCGAATTTTTCGTCGTGCAAATAGGCCTCGGCCCGATGCACCAAAGGCAACA
>JBGTMM010000410.1:0-3271 GCA_041743635.1 Bythopirellula sp. | reverse complement strand
GCGAAGGCGTAGGTGATGTCGCTTCGAATTGGCCGTATCTCGATGTGCCGTTCATCTTGCCAGGCTTGGTCATTGTCCTTGGAAGTAAACTCGACGCGGATTTTGTGCGCCGCGCAGATGGCGTCCACATGGGCCGCTAATGCTTGGGCGCGGGGTGTCATTGCTCATGCTCCGATCACGAAGCCTACACCAAACGCCAGGGCCGTCACGCCAGCGGGCGCTATCCATTCCAATTGCGATTGCCGGCCGCCGAACGCATAGCCATGTTGCTGGCGTTCGCGCCCCAACCAGAACAGCCAATTCCCAATGATACCGGCCAGGGTGAATATTCCCACTAAGGCCCAGCCAAAAACCTGGTCGGCAAGGCCACCGGCGCCCATTGCATAGGAATAACCCCTGCCCGCGACATAGCCACAGAGACCCGCCCAGGCCACGGCAATGAGGCAATGCCAGAAGATGTCCCACCAGTCGATGCGCTTGGGTTTAACGGCCATGTCCATGCTATCGTAGACGTGCTGAATCTCCTTGAGGGTCATAGCCATGGCTCCGCCATCACCCGGAACGCGAGCCCGAGCAGCACGACCGTCGCGACCTTCTGATAGGCCGGAAGGGCGTGCAGATCCTCGCGCAATGCGTGGAGCCAGATCACCGGCGCTCATCCCTGCCACTGTCGCCTTCGCGCACCTTGCGGCGCTCTTCATCGGAACCTTTGGCGTTGAGAATCCCGGCCACGATTGAGAGAATTCCAGGCCAAACAGCAGCGGCGAACGAGCCCGCAGCCGCAGTGAAAAGTCCGACGACGAATGTGGGATCACCTATGCGAACCCACATCGCCACCGCCGCCACGGCAAACAATGCCGCAGCGGCGATCCAAAGCCATTTCATGTTACTGGCTCGGTGAGAGAGACAGCTTCTTGGTCGCAGTGAGGCGGCCGATCGTGGCGAGAAGGAAGCCACCATACTGCATGGTTACTTCAATCCAGGCTTGGGTCTGCGTCACGACGGAAGTGACGTCGCCCTGTGCGGCCGAATAGCCAAACCAGCCAAGGATGGTTGGAGTTGCCGCCGTAACAAGGCCCCAAAGGGTTTTCGATTTGAAGATATTTTTGACGTCCCAATCCATATCGCACCTATTCGTTTAAGCCGCGTTCCGCGCGGCGCGGGTCAATGACTCGTCTTGAACATCCAATCCCAAAGGGGGGTTGTGATTCCGTAATTCATGTCAGTCAGTTTGTGATGTCGGTTGTGCCAGATGGCATAGCCCTGCAGGAACGCCGGTTTGCCGGTGAGTTCGATGTGATGCAGCCAATGGTGCATCAGAAGAAACCAGCAGTAGCCTCCAACGAAGCCAGCGAAAAGCGGCCACATCGCCCAGGGTGCTATCGTCAACGTCATGGCGGCAAACAGCAGCCCGAAGGTGCCGGCGGTGTACCAGCCCGGTAGATCCACAAATTCCTTTGGATTGGTGTGATGGCGCTCATGCGTGCCTTCCCACATCAAACCGTGCAGCAAGGAGCGGTGAACCCAGTATTCAACAAAGGTCCACGCCGAGAAGCCGGACGCGAACCAAAGCGGCCAGGCCCAGCCGCGCAGCGTCAGTGCGGCGATCGTCGCCACGATCAGCGGATAGACGATGAAGTCCACATAGTATTTTCGCGGGCCGGTAGAGTTGAACCAGTTCATCGGAAGCTGCCGGAATTCAAGATGTCGATAATGGCCCAAGCAACAACCCCGACGCAGCCGATCAAAAGGGCGATGGCGATGCCGATCAGCCTGAACGTGTCCCCCCACGTCGCCGGCTTGCGTGGCTCGTTGGAGAGCGGCGGAACTGAGTTGCCGACCATTATTATGTCCCCCGTCACAACTTCGTCAGACACATTGACGCGTCATCGATCCGGCGCAGTGTCAGGCCGAGATGAACACGCTCAATTCCGGTTTTCTTGTCTTGGGCAACGTCAAGCGGCGTGAAGCCCTCGACATGCGAGAACACGAGGGCTTGCGCTGCCCATTTCATGAAATACTTTTCGGCGGGCTTCTTTAGCCAATCGTAGGCTGCGGAATCCCTGATCCGCCCCATGCCTCGATTGTATCCAGCATCGAGGAAGCCGCAGTAGTAGTGATCGTTGGGAGGCGTGAAACCGATCTTTTTGAACAGCGCATCGAGTTGGGGAACGTAGAACTTGTTGAGTTCGCCCACGAGGATTGCCATGGCCTCGGCTTCATCTTTCAGCACCGTAAATTCATCGACAAAGGGCGGAAAGCTGTTGGCGTTGCCGTGGCCGTAGCCAACATGCCAGGTTCCATCGTTATCCAAGTAGCTTTTGAGCTGGCAGGTTTCCCACTTGGCCAAAACTTCCATCATGCGCGGGGTGATGTTAGGCAAGGCGGGCCCCCTTTTCATCGTAGTTGTAGATCACAGGAAGAATGATGCGGTTCATTCCCTCTTGCGCAGCCGCAAGCGAGTCAAAATCGCCCATGCCCACATCGTTTTTAGTGAGACGCCATTTGCCATCGGGCCTTTGCCTGATCGTGAACATCAGAGCCTCACATATTTCCCTTTGGAGTATTTCGCGCCGGGAAGGCCGACAGACTTGGCCCACTGTCCAGCATTGAAGCACGGGCATTGCTTCATCCATTCGTGCGGTTCGACAGCGCCGTCGCCGTCTAGGTCGGGCGAGAAGTCGCGATGTCCGAGAATGACGGCCTTGGGATATTTCTTGCCCAACAATTTAAGCAGATTAATCATGGACTCGATTTGTGCCGGTGTCCGCGTGTCCATGGGCTTGGCGTCAGAACTACGAAGTCCTCCCACATAGGCAATGCCCATGGTGGTGGCGTTGAAATCCTTCACATGCGCTCCCACAGCACCATCAGGTGCGCGGCCCTGCTCAAGAGTTCCGTCAAGCAGGATCAGATACGAATACCCAATGTCGCTGAACCCGCGAGCCAAGTGCATTTGCCTGATTGACTCGCGGTTGAATGCCTGATGCGCCAGCGTTGCTGTGCAGTGCAATACCAGCGCATCAGTGCGGGAACGCAGTACCATCAGCCGGTGATCCCGCCTGCGGAGGCTCCGGCGTCGGGGGCGATTACACCGTCGATGAGCGCCATAAGTTCGGCAATCTTCGCGTCATCCTCGGCGCCTTGCGCCTTCAGACCGGCGTTTTCGGCGGTGAGGCTGACGATCCGAGCACGGGCTATGTCAACAACGGCGATCAGATCCATGGTGCGCGCAATGAGTTCGGCAAGTTTTTTCATGTCAATTTCCACT
>JBGTMM010000409.1:0-4773 GCA_041743635.1 Bythopirellula sp. | reverse complement strand
AGTCACCGGCCGGCAATTCAATTGGGATTTTCGCTATCCTGGCCCCGATCAAGAGCTTTACACCGAAGACGACATCGTTCGCACCGATGGCAAGTTTTACCTGCCGGTGAATGAAGAAGTGCTGCTCAACATCACCAGTGCCGACGTGCTGCACAGCTTCTTTCTTCCGAACTTGCGGATGAAGCAGGATGTGGTCCCCGGCATGTTGCAACAGATGTGGTTCAAGGCCAAGAAAACCGGCGGCTAGGACATTGTGTGTGCCGAGTTGTGTGGCTGGGGTCATTACAAAATGAAGGGCCGCGTCTATTTCCTGCCGCGCGAGGAATACGAGGCGAAGCTCGTGGAAATGAGCAAAGAACAGAACACCATGCGAGTTGTGGTCCCCGAGAGTGAAGAATAGCGGCCACGAAATTACCGGCCACAAAAAACACAAAAAGTCACGAAAAGGTAATTATATATCACCCAGATTTGTTTGTGCCTTTCTGTGTTTTTCGTGGCTAAGAATGAATGGCTTGAGTTTGTGTAATCTGCAGAGAATTTTATGAGTACCGTTACTGTTGAAAGTGTTGGCGAAAAGGAACATGCCCATACCGGGAGTTTCTTGAAGACGTACGTCTTTTCGCTCGACCATAAAGTGATCGGTTTGCAGTTCTTGTTTAGCACCTTGATTTGGTTTTTCGTGGGCGGGATGCTCGCGCTGGGGATCCGCTGGCAGTTGGCATTCCCCTGGCGGCCGATGCCGATTTTGGGCAATTTGCTGGCGGCAAGCGAAGGGGGCCAAATTGCGCCCGAGAACTACACAATGCTCGTCACCATGCATGCGACGGTGATGATTTTCTTTGTGATCATTCCGATTCTAGCCGGGGCGTTCGGAAATTTTTTGATTCCGCTGATGATCGGCGCCGAGGACATGGCGGTGCCCGTGCTGAACATGCTGAGCTACTGGTTTATGTGGCCGGCGTTTTTCTTTATTGGTATGAGCTTTTTTGTGGAAGGAGGTGCCGCCCAGGCAGGATGGACTTCCTATCCCCCCTTGTCGGTGCTCATCGAATCCGCGCCTGGGAGCATGTCCGGGCAAACCCTGTGGCTGCTGGGGGTCACCTTCGTCGGAATTGCGTCGATGATGGGCTCGATTAACTACATGACGACCATCATCCAGATGCGGGCTCCCGGCATGACGATGTTTCGGTTGCCGATGACGATTTGGGCCATGTTTATCACAGCGATTCTGCAGGCTTTCGCCCTGCCCGTGCTGACCGCGGCTGGTTTCATGCAATTGGGTGACCGTCTGTTGGGCACGGGCTTCTTCCTCGCTGAAGGGGCCACGGCCAACAATTCCGCGATGGCCACCGGCGGTGGGCAACCGCTCTTGTGGCAGCACTTATTCTGGTTCTACAGCCACCCGGCCGTGTACATCATGATTCTGCCGGCAATGGGTATGGTTTCGGACATTATTAGCACATTCGCCCGCAAGCCGCTCTTTGGTTACAAGCCGATGGTGTATTCCATCGCGGGTATCGCCGGCTTAGGTTTCATCGTGTGGGGGCACCATATGTTTCTCTCCGGCATGAACCCCATGCTCGGCATGACTTTCATGGTGTCCACGATGATGATTGCGCTGCCAAGTGCGATCAAGACATTCAACTGGCTCGGCACGCTGTGGGGCGGAAAAATTCAGTACACCACCCCGATGCTGTTTGCGATTTCGTTCGTTTCGATGTTTATCATCGGCGGTTTGAGCGGCATCTTCATGGCCGCCACGCCGGTCGACATATTCATCCACGACACGTACTTCATCGTGGCTCACTTCCATTACGTACTTTTTTCAGGCACGGCGATGGCAGTCTTTGGCGGCATCTACTTTTGGTTCCCCAAGATGTTCGGCCGAATGATGAACGACTCATGGGGCAAGGTGCACTTTACGATCACGTTCGTCTTATTGAACTGTGTGTTTTACCCAATGCACATTCTGGGCATGCAAGGTTTTCCTCGCCGGTTGGCTGACCCCTACCACTACGAAACCTTCCGCAACCTATTGCCGCTGAACCAATTTATCAGTTGGTGTGCATTCATCATGGTGGGTAGCCAGATTATTTTCATCATCAATTTCTTCGGCAGCATGTTCTTCGGACCACGCGCGGGTCGCAATCCGTGGCACGCCAATGGTTTGGAATGGCAAGCTCCAAGTCCGCCGGGCCATGGCAATTTCGATTTCCAACCGATCATTTATCGCGGGCCGTACGAGTACGGTTCGCCCGAAGTGGAAGAAGATTACTACCCACAAACGCAGCCGCCACAGTCCGGCGTCAGCGACCAGCCGCCTCCAGCACATCGATTTCCATGACCTCGCCGTCGCTTAGTTTGAGCAATCCATCGCGTTGGCCCCATCGCTGGGCATGGCTCTTGGCTTGCGCGACGTTCCCCTTGATCTGGGTGGGCGGACTGGTGACCACGACGGGTGCCGGGATGGCTTTTAAGGATTGGCTCACTTCCGACGGTCACTTTATGTTGTTCTATCCTTGGCTCGATTCCGAGGGAGACAAATTTGTCGAGCATGGTCATCGTCTCCTCGGCGCGACGGTCGGTATGCTGTCGATGGCATTGGTTGCCGTTTGTTACGTGTGTGAATCACGCAGTTGGCTTCGCAAGTACAGCCTGGTGCTCCTCGCGGGGGTGATTTTGCAAGGCTTGCTCGGCGGGATGCGCGTCATGTTCGATGAGCGCACGTTGGCACTGATTCACGGTTGCACCGGCCCTGCATTCTTTGCGCTCTGCGTCGGCATGGTGGTGGTTACATCGCAGTGGTGGCAAGAAGTGACACCAATTTTCGCGACGCCAGACACCAAGAAGTTTTTGCGTTTCGCAGTTCTCACCACCGTGTTGGCTTACACGCAACTCGTGGTGGGAGCGTTCGTAAGGCACAGCCCACATCTGACGGGAGATGCCGCTGGGGTGATCTTTCAAACGGCTGTGTACTTTCATGTTCTGCTTGCCTTGGCAATCACCGTGCAGGTGGGGATGCTCACCTGGCACGCGTTTCGTAATCGACTGGAACGCGGTCGCAGCTTGGCGTTAGCGACATTGATTGGCTTACAAGTTTTACTTGGTGCTTCCACTTGGATGGTGAAATATGGTTTGCCGCGGTGGGCGACGGCAACTGTCGGTGACCTGCAATTCGTGAATACGGCAGAAAATGTTCACCAAGCCGGGATCGTGACCAGCCACGTCGCCGTCGGCTCGCTGATCTTGGTGACTTCGCTTGCCATCAACCTACGTGTCGGTCGGCAACTGCGTATTGGCTTGCCGAAGTTTTCGACTTCGGCGAATGTGCGGATGGAGGCGGTGCTATGAGCAATCCCTCGGCCATTGCCGCCGTGCGTCCGGCGAGTGTCACTGCTGCGCGTTTCGCGGATTACCTGGAACTTACCAAGCCACGGATCGTGCTGTTGGAGTTGATCGTGGCGAGTGCCGCGGCATGTTTGGCGGCACCGCATGCCTTGGACATGCGCGTTTTGCTCTTTGCCCTCGCCGGCACCGGTTTGGTGGCGGCCAGCGCGAGCATCGCCAACCAATGGTGGGAACGCGTGAGCGACGCCCGTATGACACGCACGGCCAATCGACCGCTTCCGATGGGGCGCGTCACAGGTGGCGAAGCGCTAATGCTCTCGGCGATTTGCTTAGTGGTCGGGACGGGATTGTTGATTTGGCAAGTGAACATGCTCACCGCCGTGTTGGGCTTGGCAAGTTGGATTTTGTATGTGCCAATCTACACGCCGCTCAAGACGCGCAGCTCGTTCAATACGACGGTCGGCGCGGTGGCCGGCGCGATTCCGATCCTGATGGGCTGGACCGCCACGGGAGCGCCGCTGAATTTGACGGCTTGGTCGTTGGTGGCCGTGCTGTTTTTGTGGCAGTTCCCGCACTTTATGGCGATTGCCTGGCTCTACCGCCGAGACTATGCCGCCGCGGGGCAGAAAATGCTGACCGTGATCGATCCGACGGGCCTGCGCGCCGGTGCTCAGGCGGTGCTGGGCGCAGCGTTGTTGGTGCCAGTGAGTTTGATTCCGGCGATCGTGCCCACGGGGGGCAGCCCGCTGTTGTATCTCACCTGGACGTTTACCCTTGGCGCGATTCAAACGGCCTTGGCGATCCGTTTTGCGATTTACCGCGACACGCTTTCCGCGCGGTTGCTGCTGCGAGCTTCGATACTGTTCCTACCGGCGTGGCTGGCGATGTTATTGGTGGTGACACTGTAATCAGAATTGTGAACTCATTATGAGCGACGATCATCACGGGCCTGGCCCGCTATTTGACTATCAACCGGCGCTGCCGATTCCCAACGGCAAGGCGTTTATGTGGTTGTTCCTGTCGACCGAAATCATGTTCTTTGCCGGCTTGATCGGTACGTACATCGTGCTGCGATTTGGCGCGATTTCCTGGCCCTCGACGCATGACGTGCATCTGGCGGAAATTTGGGGCGCAACGAACACCTTTGTGTTGATCTGTTCGAGCGTGACCATCGTGCTTGCCTTGGAGGCCGCCAAGAAAAATCTTGCCCAGGCTGCCAAGGGTTGGATGCTGCTCACTCTGCTGCTGGGTCTCGTGTTCCTCGGCATTAAGATGTATGAGTACTACGCCAAGTATTCACACGGAATTTATCCCGCCAAGCCCCACAGCCAAATTTACGAAAAGCCCGACGTCTATTATGCCCAGGCGGTGCGGCTGCGATTGACGGCGCTCAAAGTCGCGTTGGAGAACCAGAAAGAGCGCACC
>JBGTMM010000408.1:0-11787 GCA_041743635.1 Bythopirellula sp. | reverse complement strand
CGGCGGTTTTTTTGCGTAGGTAGTAAGTAGAGCCAGTTTCAAAAACCGGGGGCTAGCGCCCCGCGGCTAATTAAATCAGGCGGTACGCGCTAGCGTCCGGTTCATTCGGGAGTGTTGCAACCGGTTCTAGTAAACTGTAGTAACTTGTAAGAAGTGAAGTGTGCGATGAGAGTCATTATCATTTTAGCTGTGATTGCGTTACTAATGGCCCTGGCCGGTTGGCTAACATTCGGTCAATCTTCAGGCCGAACCTCGATTAACATCGAGACGGATGAAATTCAGCGCGATACGAAAAGTGCCGTGCAGAACACCGAGCGAATGATCGAATCGGGGGCCCGGGCCATTACAGAGTGAGACCTTGTAGTGCAGGCGTCTCGCCTGCTATTAGCGGGAACTTGGTGCAGGCGTCTCGCCTGCCATTAGCAGCCGGGACCGGCCGCACCACAATCGGCCTGCTCGGTCCGGTGATTGGGTTAAC
Source organism: Bythopirellula sp. (assembly GCA_041743635.1). GTDB lineage: Bacteria > Planctomycetota > Planctomycetia > Pirellulales > Lacipirellulaceae > Bythopirellula. The sequence continues at coordinate 11,309 of JBGTMM010000408.1, read as the reverse complement.
TGCATCCGCAATCTTTGCCGAACCGCTCGATCTCTGCGTCAACTTTTTCCTTGGCATAGCCGTAACGCTCCTGCACCTTCCCCGCCAGCTCCTCGCGTTTACCTTCGATACTATCAAGATCGTCATCGGTCAACTTACCCCACTGTTGATTAGCTTTGCCCTTCATTTGTTTCCAGTTACCTTCGATTTGATCCCAATTCATGATTAGACTCCTCTCAAAGTTTCGCGTAACAGAAAAAACCGCTCCACGGGTAGACTCCGTGGAACGGCTGATCTTCAATCTACCGTCCTATTAACGATCTGTGTTCACATTCACTCTAACGCCATAGTGGCGATCGTTATCGGTTGACCATTGCTGGTTGCCGAAATCCGGCCAATTGTCTTGGTCAAAACCAGGGGCTTTTTCCAACTTTTCCTTGGTCGTATCAAGCGACAAGTAGGTGTTGCCATCCTCGTCCTTGCGACTTTCGAAAGCCTTCCAAGGTACGGCCACCATCGTGTCGCCAATGCCAAGAAATCCACCCACCGACACTGCGGCATAGCGAATTGTGCCATTCTCGCCATCGAGAACCAAATCATTCACTTCGCCAATCGTGTCTTCATTATTCGGCGTCATCACGTTTAGACCGATCAATTCGCTGGCGCGGTGAAGCTTGTTGTCCATGCCCGCTTCGCCTCGATTATTGATGGCGCGCTGGTCGGCCGGTCTGGTGAGTGCGGGATCCGCAACTTCTTGCGCGAAATTGTAGCTCGCGCATGACAATACAATGGCCAATGAGGCAAAATGCTTCATAACAGACATGTTGTTCTCCTTTTGTCGCCCTAAGTGGGCATAGCTTGGTTACTCGCCGATGGGTTCACAGCGAAGAATAGGATTTTTCCCCTCAATCATCATGGGGGAAAGTTATCGAACGTAAGTAGCTTTCGCAAAGACCATGCCGAATGCGCAGTGACCATGCCGAACACCACGATCGGCTTTATATTGGACAGGATTAGCGCTCTAACAAGAATTGTAAACAAAAGAGAACTCCCAATCGGTCGCTGCTGACTCGCAGGACGACACTCTGGTTGTTTGTCAACCAGTGGGAGCTTTCATTTTTGCAAACCGAGAGGATGTACGCCTCTGAGAAATCCGGAGGTGTACGACGGAAGAGACTCTCGTTGCGTCAGTCTCGTGGTGAGCTTATTATTTAAGACTAATCGCTTTGCGAACAAACTGGCACCCACCTCTCAATTTCTATCAAAACTCTTTGGACTGCCGACTACTGACTTCGCGTCGACCAGTTGGTCTTTTGGCATCTAAGGAAAAGGGCATCCGCGTTGCTGCAGCGTCGAATTCCACTCGATAGTAGGCTTTTTGCGGGCTTTGGGCTGATTGTCGCTCTGTTGATCGTGAGTGAAGTCGTGAGCTATTTAAACACTCAGCAGCTTCATGAAGATGCCCGGTGGGTGACCGACACGCATGAAGTGATCGCCAAATTGGAAGACCTGCTCAACGCGGCTCTTGATGCCGAGACGGGACAGCGGGGTTACCTCATTACGGGAGAGAAAGAATATCTTGAGCCGTACAATGCTGCCCTGGCTGTTATCGATACATATATCGACGATTTGGATCGCTTAATCACTGACGCGTCACTGCAAGAACGTATTCCCAGCCTTAGAAGTTCGGTAGAAAATCGATTGACAATCATGCGGGAAGTGATTGCGAAGTATGACGAGCAAGGATTTTCCGCCGCTCAAGAAGACATGCAAAGTGATCGTGGCAAGAGAGCGATGGACTTGCTGCGTGAACGAATTGATGAGTTGACTCAAGCCGAGCATGCCTTTTTACTGCAGAGAGCACAACAAAGTCACAGTAGCTTTCAAACGGCCGTCACGAGTGGAGTTATCTCGGCGGTGCTGGGAGTGCTGGCCGTGGGATTACTCTCTTACTTTGTTGTCCGCGGCATCCGCGACCGGGACCGTTCCGCGGAAATCATCCACCGCGAGCGTGAACAACTCGAAATCACGCTCAAGAGCATCGGCGATGGGGTCATTGCCACCGATCCGCAAGGTCGGGTGATTCTGCTTAATCCAATCGCGATTGAGCTAACGGGCTGGACGCAAGAGGAAGCTGCCGGGCAAGACCTCGCGACGGTTTTTCATATTGTCAATGAAGCCACGGGGGAGATCGTCGAGAATCCCGTACAGCGTGCCCTTGAGCATGGCACCATCGTGGGCTTGGCTAATCACACTGAACTGATCGCGCGAGACGGCAGCCGCCGCGCGATTGCCGACAGCGCTGCTCCAATACGTGGACTTAAAGGTGATGTTCATGGCGCCGTGCTGGTGTTTCGCGACGTGTCAGAAGACCGTAAAGCAGAAAATGCCTTGCGAGAAAGCGAGGCTTTCAAAACGGCGATTCTCAATACCGCCCTCGACGCGATGATTACCTGCGATCATGTAGGCCGTATTATCGAATTTAATCCCGCAGCCGAGCGGATCTTCGGTTACACGCGAGCAGAGGCGATCGGCAAAGAATTGAGCGCGTTGATCGTGCCGGCCCGGCTGCGCGATCAGCACAAAGCGGGCATGATGCGTTATCTCGAAACGGGCAAGTCCGCCATTCTCGGCATAAGGCTGGAACTTCCGGCGCTGCGTGCCGATGGCACCGAGTTTCCTGCGGAACTGGCCATCACCCGCATCGCCGGCGAAGGTCCGCCAAAGTTCACCGCCTACTTACGCGACGTTAGTGAACGCCGCCGAACGGAAGCGGAACATAAAGAAAGTGCGGAAAACTTCCGCAACCTGGCGGACAACATGGCGCAGCTCGCCTGGATGACCGACGCCACGGGCTACATCTTTTGGTACAACCAGCGTTGGTTCGATTACACCGGCACGACCCTCGATGAGATGCAAGGTTGGGGCTGGCAGGCCGTGCATCATCCCGATCATGTAGATCGCGTGACCGAGAAATTCAAGCAAGCACTGGCTCAAGGTAGCTCTTGGGAAGATAGTTTTCCTCTGCGAGGGAAGGATGGCCAATTCCGCTGGTTTCTCTCGCGAGCGCGACCGATTTACGACGCCAGCGGCCAAATTGTCCGTTGGTTTGGCACGAATACCGATATCACTGAGCTTCGCGAACTTGAAGAAGCCTTGATCGAAGCCGATGAGCGCAAGGACCAATTTCTGGCTACGCTGGGACACGAACTGCGCAATCCGCTCGCCGGAATTCTGGGGGGCGTGCAGATTCTTGAATCTCCGGCTCACAATGCCGAGGATCATAGCGAAGCTCAGCGGATCATTGGCCGGCAGTCGAGATTCATGCAGCGACTGGTTGACGACCTGCTGGACTTGTCACGGATCGCGCGGGGCAAAGTGACCTTGAACAAAGCAGCGCTGGACCTAGCGCAACTCCTTCGCGAGGTGATGCAAGATTGCCGACGAGAACTGGATGAACAGGGACTCACTTTCGCACTCGAAATCGGCGAAGATTCTATATTCATGCACGGCGACCGTGAGCGATTGCGGCAAGTCTTTACCAACCTCATACACAACGCCGGCAAATTTACCGAACCCGGTGGCAATGTGATCGTGAGCCTGAGCGCGGCCAGCAATGATTCTTGCCTGATCCAAATCTGCGATACCGGCATCGGCATGTCACAAGAAACGCTCGACGATATCTTCCATCCCTTCGTGCAGGCTGACACGTCGCTCGAGCGGGGCAGGGGAGGTCTCGGCCTCGGACTCGCGATTGTGAAAGGTCTCGTCGAGCTCCATGGTGGCAAAGTGAACGCGGCAAGTGATGGTCCCGACCAAGGAAGCACCTTTACCGTGGAGCTACCGGTATGCGCGGATGCGGTTGTGAAATCTTTAGACTCGACGAATCACTCCGCCACAGTTACCGCGGGTCCGTTCTCTGTGTTGGTCATCGACGATCGACGCGATGCTTCGTATCCGCTGATCAAGTTTTTGGAAAAGGAAGGTCATCGCGTGCTCACGGCGTTTGACGGACCCAGCGGTGTTGCCGAAGCCTTGCAGCACTTGCCGCAGATCATAATCTGCGACATCGGTCTGCCTGGTTTTGATGGTTACGAAGTCGCGCGGCAATTACGCGCCGATGACAAATTTGATGGGGCGCTCTTGATAGCAGTCACCGGCTATGGCCAACCCCAAGATAAGCACGCAGCGTACAGTGCTGGCTTTGATTGCCATCAGGTGAAGCCGGTGGACCGGAGCCAGTTGCTCAAGGAAATTGAGAGCTGGGCAGCGCGGTCCGTCCTCTCAAGTTAGCCCATTTTTCTGGGTTATCAAGCAACAGTCAGCACGGTTTAGGACCAATGGGGTGGTTCGCAAAAATACATCATTTCATAGATTGGGTAACAGAGTAACACAGGGAAACGAGATTAACGCTAATTGGTTACTTAACAGAACGGCACAAAATTTGCCAATCTTAGCGGCTCAACCGGGGGGTCTGTACTCAATTTAGGAGAGCTTGCAATGCTAGTTTTATCTCGGAAGGAAGGTGACGACGTTCTTTTTCCAGGATTGGATATCGTCGTGCGAGTTTTGAAAGTTCGCGGTAAAACGGTATCGATCGGCATCGAGGCGCCCCGCGGTATTCGCATAATCCGTAGCGAACTCGAACCTCAGGATTATGCCGAAAAAGAATCGGCTTGGGATCGCGAATTGGTTCACGCCGCCGATTAAATTTCTTCCGCTACGGTTCTTCAGCAGGGGCCTTTTTTGTCGTAAACAAGTTTGTGCGGTGGTGTTCGATCACTCTTGCTATTGACCAACACGCAAGTGCCCACGCGGCGCCTGCGGCCCACCCTGCGAGCACATCCGTGGGCCAATGTACTCCCAGATAGACGCGGCTCATTCCCACAAGCGCCGTCAGCCCCACGCCCATCCCGAGAAAGAACATTCGGAGGCGGCGAGCTTTCTCTACTTGAGCCAAAATAGCACCAAGCGTTAAATAAGTCGCAGCCGACAGCATGGCATGGCCGCTCGGAAAGCTCTTGGTTGAGACGAACGACCCATGGGGAACCAAATCGGGTCGCGGCCGGTCAAACAACGATTTGAGCGCTGTGCTTAACACAATGCCCCCCAGCACGGCCGACAACACTAGAATTGCCGTCTGACGACGGTCGCGAATCCACAGGAAAACAACGACTGAAATCGTCAGCATGGTCAAGACCCCATAGCCGCCCAAAGCCGTGAAGTCGCGCATCAACTCTTCGAACCAGCGTGGTCCCAAGGGATCGGCCTTGTCCGCGGGATTTCGAAGCGCCAGAATCGCCCACTCATCGATTTCGCGCGAATCTCCTTCGGTGACGACTTCAGCCAATTCGACGAATGCCCACACCCCTCCCGCACTGAGCATAACCAGCACTAGCAGCACTGGCTCGCGCATGATTATGTCAAGCACTTTTCTCATGGGTGTTGCTACTCGAGTTAAAATCTTCGCCGACGATGACGTTCAAAGCAGCCGGCAAGCACCGGAACGAAATAGGTTGTTCATCAACAATGTCGCCATCAAGCGAGAACATCAGCGGCGGTTGCGATTTGAGTGTAATCTGTTTTGCTTGGCGATACACGACCTGGTCGGATTCGATGTAATCGGCGAACAGATAACGCGCGGAAAGATTGGCAAGATCGACCATGGTGCCTGCCTGTATGATCACTACATCCAGTAAACCGTCGTTGAGCAAAGCCCGGGGGGCAACTTCCACACGGCCAGCGGAGGTGCGGCCGTTAGCCACCAGCAGATTCCAAACTGAATACGTTTGCGGCATGCCTCCATCGAAACTGATCGTGACCTCAAAGTCTTTCAAGTCGTTCAAGATATCGACGGCTCCGCGCACGTAGCATAGTGCACCCCAGCGCTCTTTCATTTCAGGCGTAATCGCTTCGGTGACACGGTGGCTATTGCCCCCCGTGGCGATGTTGGCGAACCGCGTGGACCGCATTTCGGTCTCGATTTCCACCACGTCAACCCGTTCGACAACTCTGCGTTCGAGTGTTTCCCAGGCCTGATTGATATCCGAAGGAATTCCCAGCGACGCACACCAGTCATTCGCAGTACCCAACGGCAGCACGCCTAAAACAACGTCGCCGGCAGCGTTGGCTAAGCCATTGATGACCGAGTTGATGGTGCCGTCACCACCTGCGGCAACAATCAGTTTGGTGCCATGTTCACAATCGATTTGCACTTTCGATTGGGCATCCGCTGCAGAAGTCGGTTCATAAATTGTCATATCGGGATGGTCGACAAGCTTCCCGCGAACTTCTTCCGCCTGATCGACCGACCCCGCGTTAGGGTTCCAAATGACAAGTATTGGCTCGTTCATAAGATCAGTCCTAGGGAATATCGTGCCGGTGTTAAATCGACCAAATATCGTCGCCTCTCACCGATCTCGGCTGCCGAGACCTGGTCGCTATGACACCAGCAAATGGTCACTGAACGGCCGCATTTCCGCCGAATCGACGACGCTGCTTTACGCAGGGACCTGAATTCGATTATTTTTCCATGAGCGGCACTGGTACGGTAAGTGCATCCCCCAACTGCCACATTCCTGCAAAACTTTTTTTGCACCTAGGGAAAGGGCCGCGATGGCAACCGTTAGCATACCTAAGAAACGGGAACCGAAACAACCAGTAAACCATGCAGGCATGGGTTGCCTGCCGCATGAGAACGGCGTGGCCTTTCGGGTTTGGGCACCCCATGCGGAACAAGTCTGCGTTGTCGGCGATTTCAACGACTGGGATGAGAGTTCAGATGTCCTCGCGGCGGAAGAGAATGGCCATTGGTATCTCGACGTCCCCGCGGCAAAAATTGGCGACGAATATCGTTACATCATCACTAACGGCGAGCACAAACTCAGCCGCATCGATCCCTACAGTCGTGAGGTAACCAACTCGGTTGGCAATTCGGTTGTGCATGACCCTGAGTTTGATTGGGACGGAGACGACTTTACAATAGCGCCGTTCAATGAGCTCGTGATTTACGAAATGCACGTTGGCACTTTTAATCGTCGGCGGGCCGATGAGACTGGCACGTTTGAGCGCGTGGTGCGCAAACTCGATTACCTGCGCCGCCTCGGAGTGAATTGCATTCAACTCATGCCGACCGCCGAATTCGCCGGCGATCAGTCGTGGGGTTACAACCCCGCGCATATTTTCGCGGTCGAGAGTGCTTACGGAGGACCCGGCGGTCTCAAGGAACTTGTCAAGCTGACGCATCAACAGGGCATCGCGGTCGTCCTCGACGTGGTTTACAACCATTTCGGACCGAGTGATTTAGACATTTGGCAATTCGACGGTTGGAGCCAGGATGGCAAGGGAGGCATCTATTTTTACAACGATTGGCGGTCAAGCACTCCTTGGGGAGAATCTCGCCCCGATTATGGCCGAGCCGAAGTACGAAGTTATATCCATGACAACGCGATGATGTGGCTCGACGATTATCACATGGATGGACTGCGTTTCGACATGACGCTGTTCATGCGCTCGGTCGATGGTGCCCGCGATCTGCCCGAGGGCTGGTCGCTCACCCAATGGATCAATCGCGACACACATTTTAAGTATCCTCAAAAAATCATGATCGCCGAGGATATGCAGGACAACGATTGGCTGACCAAGTCCGTTGATAGCGGCGGCACGGGATTCTCGAGTCAGTGGGACGCGCAGTTCGTGCATCCGATTCGCGACGTCGTCCAGCAAACCGAGGATCAGTATCGCTCGATGTTCGCCGTGCGCGACGCATTGTGCCATCGTTACAACTTCTCGGCCTTTGAGCGCGTTGTTTATAGCGAGTCACACGACGAAGTCGCCAATGGCAAGAGCCGTGTTCCCACCGAAATCGATCCGGAAGATCCCAAGGGATGGTACGCGCAAAAGCGCTCCACCCTGGCGGCCTGCATGGTCTTCACGGCACCTGGCATTCCGATGATTTTTCAAGGTCAGGAATTCATGCGGGGCGGATGGTTTGATGATTCCAGCGGAATCGACTGGGACGAGGAAAAAGATTGCCATGGCATCGTCCGTTTGTACCGCGATTTGATTCGCTTGCGACTCAATCGCAAGGGCGTTTCCAGCGGACTCACGGGGCAGCGGATTGAATGTCACCATTTGAATGACGGTGACAAATTGATCGGATTCCGACGCTGGAAAGAAGGGGGGCCAGGCGACGACACTATTATCGTTGCGAATTTCTCTAATCGAGAGTGGGAAGATTATCGGGTCGGTTTTGTCAGGGAAGGCCTGTGGCAACTTCACTTCAATAGCGATGCGGAATACTATAGCGAGGACTTCAGCAATTTCGAGTCGCATGACGTACAGGCGGAAAAAATTCCCTACGATGGTTTGTCGGCGAGTGGAATTGTTAGTATTGCCCCCTACAGTGTGTTGATCTTTTCAGAGCAAGCCGATTGACTCGTCTTTTGCAATTCGTCGGTAGCTTACGATTCTCAGACAGGAAAAGAGAGAATTCCTCGTGTTATGAAACACGAGAGGAGCGTTTTATGATTGCAACAACCAATTTTTCTATCGGTGACCAACCGGGCAATGGTGGTTATCGCTGCTGCAAATGCGGCAGTTATGTAGCTCACCTGCTAAGCCCCGAGGAGCAGTTGCCTCCTTGCGAGAATTGCGGGTCGGCGGAAGATGTCCGCTATCAAGCGGAAGACAAAGAGGCGACGCAATCCCACGGGCCACGCTAGAAACCGTGAATTTTCTGAGTGCCTCGTTCCTTCCCAGAGAGGGACATTCGTGGAGCGCTTGTCGTTTCAACGCGCAAGCCGGTTTCAAATCACTCACTTGTTCTTCGCGGGACCAAAGAAATGTCTTGATTTGCTCAATTTCCTGTCGTTCTGAATTGGCACGTCCCTTGCGAATACCGGTTACTTCGGTTGCTAAGTAGCGATCGAGTAATTCACGTTCATTGCGAACACTTTTCACAAAGGAGATCGGAAATGTCAAAAACACTTTCCTTTACGGCATGTTTGACCGTGGCAGGCTTGCTTGCCACGAGTATGCAAGTTATCGGCCAGACGGGGCCGGTCCGGGAAGGCGTTCGCCGAACTGGCGAAGCCGTTGCCCAGGGTACGCGGGCCGTTGTCCGTGGATCACGCGAAGCCGTGGACCGAACCGCCCAAGGCGTGCGTAATACGCTACCAGGAACGACTGACGCCGCTCGCGCCCGATTTGGTCGTGTTGGGCGAAACGAGGCTCAGTCCAACCTTCGGACCAACGTGGACGCTCAAGCGGGCACCCAGGGAGTTCAAGCCAATGCTGATTTCGATGGCAATCAACAAGGGTATGGAGCCGATGGTCAAATCCAATACGACCAGAACAATTCCATTCTGTCGAACGATTCCAACATGCAAAATCGTCAACAGTCGGGTTATCGTGGTATCGACAACCAGCGCGGCATTGATAACCAAAACATGAACGCTCAGGATGGTGCTTGGCAGCAATCTGGCCAGGTCCAGCATGATGGTCAGATGTACAACCTGCGTCACGACCGTCACGGCCGAGAGTACATTTGCGTACGTGGTCGCCCGGTTTATTTTGATAGCCAAGCGAGCGGTCAGCAATCGCGCGAAGCCTACAGGATGGGCAACGAACAAATGCAGAATCGCAATGCTCAAGGCAATCAACAATTCGGCGATCAGCAATATCAAGAGCAACAGGGATTCCAACGCAATCAGCAAGAAATGCAGGAAGGTACTTTCCGGTCACAAGACGATCGTAACCAGGTTCCTGCTCCTCCTGCCCCTGCTGGAGCTAACCTGAATTCCGACACGGACATCAATGCCGACCAAAACCGGGATTTGAACGGATCAGCCGACATCGGTGCCCAGTCGAACGGTGCCCAGTCGAACATTGATTTGAATGACGACGATAGCAGTAACTCAGACAATAGCTCGGCAGACAGCACAACCGATGCGAATGATGCCGACGCGAATAATGAGAACGAAGATTCGAGTGCTGACGAATCCGATAGTGATTCCCAGAACAGTGGTTTAGAGAATTAAGTAATTCGGCAGAATGAGTGGCATAACAATCGGGTCCATCTTCCAAGATGGGCCCGATTTTTTGCATTCACGTGTAGCTACGATTAGTCCGGATCGCAAGAAATAGCCCGGAGCGCAAGCTCTGGGTCAGTTGCAAACAAGCTAATTTGTGCTTTCCCCCTCACGACTAGCCTCAGCCTGCGGCTCCTGACGATCGTGAGACCGAAAGACCACCCACCCATCGACCATCTGCACGTTCATCGGCAACACCCCTCGTTTGCCGGTTAAATCAAGCCCCGGGATTTCTATGTCCGGTAACTGTTCCGCGAGCCATGCGCCCGCATCGTCGATGGCTTCGGAAACGCCGCCTGTAGGAGGAGCAATGAGTGCCGACTGAAACCAGAGCTCGGTGTCGCTGGGCTCGGAATCTTCGACCGGGCAAATCTTGGCTAGCGGTGAACCTTCGCCCCCGGCAAAACTAATGTTGATGCAATTCGAGCTGGTCGAGAATTGGACTCCCACATCGTCAAGTTTCGGCAACAAAAACGCCATCAGCGGCCGGCTTTCCACGCGCTCATTGAGCTTGGCGATTTGCTGCTCAATCACTCGATCGACGTCTGCCAGCACTTGCCTGTCCGTATCACGGCCACTGATACGCTCGGCAGCCGAGTTGCATTCACATGCACGGCGTGTGGCAATTTTGCTGACAATCCTCCCCCGCAGCCCGGGCAAACTGGAATCAGCGCCGAGCGGAGTAATCTGCGTATTACTTTTGATCGTTGCCGGCGTCGTGACAAACTCTTCGCCATTAAACCGCACGATTTTTTGGCAAGTCCAGGTTGTGACGCTACGAGAATGAATAATCGCCGGGCCATTATGCCCGACGGTGCGCGAATGCGTGGTGCCATTAATTCGCACATAAAACGCTGCATCGTCCACATCAGGCTTGGTATCCACATCCGCGCGGCCCCGAGTGTGAGCGGTGCCACGGGCGCGCGTGCCCATCACCACCCGACTCACGGCAGTCTGCTTATTAATATCGCGGGCAAATAATTCTTCCAAATAGCGTTCTGAAACTCGCAATATCATGACCCCCCGCAATGCGGCATCCACACTCGCGGGGATCGCAATTTCCTCCGGCTGTTCTTCGGCTTTGTTGGATGTAGGCTCAGCCTCCTCTTGCAATTCAACCTGCGCTAGCAACTGGAGTTCCAACGAACCACTTGTTAAAAGAGAGAACAGCAAGATCACCGACAAATGACGCCTCATTGCAAGTTGCTCCAGAGAAACGAGTTATGGTCGGATGACGAG
>JBGTMM010000407.1:0-2951 GCA_041743635.1 Bythopirellula sp. | reverse complement strand
TTGCGGGCAGCTTTTTCCTGGTCTACAATCCGTCGGTAGTTCCTCGAAACGCGAGGATGCTCCCGCTAACGACGACACCTGCCAATTGCTCCCCAGACTCTGCTATAGAGTTTATAACCCGCAGGATTAACGTATGAGATTTCAGGTAAAGCTCAGCCTACTTGGTGCCATCTTATTAATCCCGATTGAGGGAATACTGATTTCTGCTGCTGGGCAGGCCACAGCGAGCAGCTTGGATCGGGATCGGGGGCGAGTAATGCTCAGCGTCATCAAGGGCGACCTCAAAAAGAACTACTATGATCCGAATTTTCATGGCATCGACATTGAGGCGCGTTTCAAGGAGGCGGATGAAAAGGTCAAGCAGGCTGCGTCTCTGGGACAGATTCTTGGCATCATTGCGCAAGCTTTGATGGATCTCAATGATTCTCACACCTACTTCCTGCCCCCTGATAGGCCATATACAACCGACTATGGCTGGCAGATGCAAATGATCGGCGAGAAATGTTACGTAGTTGCGGTCAAGCCGGGTAGCGATCCCGAAGCGAAGGGACTGAAGGAAGGGGATGAGATCCACTCAATAGATGGGTTGGGAGCAACGCGCGAGAATCTGTGGAAGATTCAATATCTTTACAATGCACTTCGTCCGAAACCCGGAATGCGACTCGTCGTGATCAAACCGACGGGTCAGGAACAGCAACTAGACGCCATGGCGAAAATAACGCCAGGCAAACGGGTTATGGATCTGACCGGAGGCGACATCGATGACCTTATCCGGAAAGAAGAGAACGAGAATCGCCTGCATCGTCACCGCTACATTGAAATGGGACCGGACCTCTTTATCTGGAAGATGCCGTCGTTTGACCTGGAAGACAGCAAAGTAGACGACATGACAAGTAAGTTCAAAAAGTGCAAGGCGTTGATCCTGGATGTGCGCGGCAATGGTGGCGGTTATGAAAGCACTCTCCTGCGTTTGGTAAGTAATCTATTTGATCGAGACATAAAAGTTGGCGAGTTGAAGCGACGCAAAGAGACCAAACCAATTGAGGCCAAGACACGTGGTGCTAGTGCGTTTGTCGGCAACCTAATCGTGCTGATTGATAGCCAATCGGGCTCGGCGGCTGAGCTCATGGCGCGCATTGTACAACTTGAAAAACGCGGCATAGTAATTGGCGATCGCTCGGCAGGCGCTGTTATGAGATCCAAAGCGTACCGGCATGAACTGGGAGTTGATACCGTCGTACCGTATGGAGTCAGCATCACGGACGCGGACATTATAATGAGTGATGACAATAGTCTTGAACGAGTTGGAGTCGTTCCAGATGAAATCAGGCTGGCGACGGCCGCGGATATGGTAGCTAAACGCGATTCGGTGCTGTCCTATGCTGCATTATTGGCTGGCGTCACATTGACAGCGGAAAAGGCGGGTACGCTTTTTCCGGTCGAATGGAGAAAATAGCTTCTTTCAAGTTCCCGTGTTCCAGTTCCAGCCGTGCGCTCATTGCGCCAGGATGCCCCCGCTCAAGTTGCGGTGATGAGTTCTCGAAAGGCGTCGCGCAGCCTCACGCTCACACTGCCCGATAACATTGAATACTGCCGGAAATCGAAAGTCGTGACGATCGCCACACCGAGGCCTGCTGAGGTCAGGAAGATTTCATCAGCCTCTGTGAGGTCCGAGAGCTCGTGTACGCCTTCAATGAGCGGAATAAAAAGTTTGCTTGCAAGTTCGATTACGGCTGCCCGCGTCACGCCTGCCAGTGCTCCAGTGGAAAGCGTGGGAGTGTAAGCCGTTCCATCTTTGACCCAAAAAATGTTTGCCATCGTAGCTGAGACGACTTCACCGCGCTCATTAAGCATGACAGCTTCGTCAAACTCTCTGGCTTGCGCTTCTTCCCAGGCCAGCACATGGTCCAGGTAATTCAGGCTCTTGATTCCAGCAAGTGGCGAAAAGGTATTTATGCGATAGGGCGACACCGCGAGTGTCATTCCCGAATGAGGAACTCTCTGAGCATCCCCGGTGATGATCACCAGGTCAGTCGTTTTGGCCTCGGGCGATTTTGCTTTCCAGATGCCGCGTCCGCTGCGCGCCAGCAGAATTACGCGGGCCCTTCCATCACTCACGCCATTGACCGAGATAAGTTTTGTTAGCGCCTCACCAACTCCCCGTTCATTCAGCCCGTTGCTTTCAACACTAAGGCGCGCTGCATGGTCCTGGAGACGTCGCCAGTGCTCCCGCCACGAGAAGGGTGCGCCGCCGTAGATGGCGACGGTTGTGAAAACACCGCGGCCGTAAAGCATGGCAGACGAGACCGGCGCGACGCGGGCCTTCGTCGCTTCGACCATCGTCTTGTTGAGGTAGATAACAGGATGCACTTGTTACCTGGTCCGACAAACTTTTTAGTTTGTCGATCGAATTTGGACATTCGGAGATTCTGCGGCCGGGAACTCCGCCAGGAGTTGCATGTTTATAGTATGCGACAGGTGAGACGCAAGAACTCCGTTTAGGAGTTCCATGTGCCGTCTAGCCGCGAGACACATTTCACTCCTAAAGGAGTGAGCATCGATGCCGGTCCGATGGCTATAAACCTTCAACCACTACGTGGTTGTTCGACAAACATTTTAGTTTGTCATGAAACGGGCCTTTGAAAATTCGGAGCTTAACGACAAACTGAAGTTTGTCGGACATTTCACTCCATGCTTGCCGCCATGGCTTCGGTCCTTCGCGTGCGGGATAGAGAGTGGCGCCAGACGGCTTCCAGTTCACTGACGGCCGAATCGAGGACTTGCTCTCCGTTGGTCTTGATGCGAAGCCGATCGCCACCGGCCTGTCCAATAATCGTGAAGGGACAACCCAAGCGCCCCGCGATTTCTTCAATGGCGCTGCGCGACGATTCTTCGAAGCTGACGATGACGCGGGAGGGCGATTCGCTGAAAAGCAAAGCTACTGCTGCAAG
>JBGTMM010000406.1:0-5933 GCA_041743635.1 Bythopirellula sp. | reverse complement strand
CCGGTCACTTACGTTCCCGGCTCGCCTTTATTCAGCCAACACGAAGTAGACGGCCAGCAACATCAGCCCCACGAACATCATCGCGGCATACGATTGGATCAATCCCGACTGCCACTTGCGGAACCAGCGGCCAACGCGCGCCGGACGCCCGGCGGTCCAATCGACCAAACGATCCACCACCGATTTATCGAATTGGCTCGAACCGCTCGCCACGCCTTCCAGCGGGTCGACGGCAACGGTTTGATACAATTCGTCAATGTAAAACTTGCCGAGCGACATCTTGTAGAAGCCGGCAAATCGTTTTGACCACTTCGCGGCCATTCCTGGGCGGGCGATGTAAAGCCACCACGCCGTGAACATGCCGAAAACTCCTACCAGCGTTCCCATGGCCATGATCGTCGGCGAAAGGGGATGGGGTTCGCCGTCGAGGCCGGGGGCGTGCGAGAGGTAGTGGAAGAATGCGTGCGTCGGTCCCACGGCCGCTCCGAGAAATGCCGCTCCCAGGGAGAGCGCAATCAACGGCCAAGTCATCACGCGCGGCGATTCATAGGGATGGCCCGCCTCTTTGGGAAACTTTTCCGGTCCCCAGAAGGTGATGAAATACGCGCGGAAGATATAAAACGCGGTGAGGCCCGACGTGAGCAGGGCACACACTTGCGACCACCAAAATAGTGTGGGATAGGGGCTTTCCTCGGCCGCGATACCGATCACCGCAAGTATCTCGTCCTTGCTCCAGAAACCAGAAAACGGCGGGATGCCGGAGAGCGCGAGCGCACCGATGAGAAACGTCCAGTGCGTGATTGGCATTACTTTGCGCAGGCCGCTGAATTGGCGGATATCAATGATATTGCCCATCGAGTGCATCACACTACCGGCACCGAGGAACAGCAAGGCTTTGAAAAACGCGTGCGTGAATAAATGGACCATCGCGGCGATTCCCGCGAGTGGCAAGATTTCCTCACCACTGCAACCAGCTCCTAACGCGATGAACATGAGGCCCAATTGGCTTATCGTCGAGTAGGCGAGAATTCGCTTAAGATCGTTCTGCGTCACTGCGATCAGAGCTGCCATCAGCGCCGTAATGGCACCAATCACTGCGACAGTCGCTTGCGCCTCCGGAGCGAACACAAACACGGGCGAAAGCCGGCAGACCATGTACACGCCCGCGGTGACCATCGTTGCGGCGTGGATCAACGCGCTCACGGGGGTCGGGCCTTCCATCGCGTCGGGGAGCCAAACATGGAGTGGGAATTGCGCCGACTTGCCCACGGCACCGGCAAACAAGAGCAGGCACGCGGTGGTGAGCAGCGTCGGATTCTGCTGGGCAATTATCGAAGCCGCTTGAAACACGGTTGTGTAATCCAAAAGCTGTTGGCCTGCGGGTGGCGTCCAACTTAGGGCTTCGCCCACGAGCAGCCACATCAGAAAGATGCCGATGGCGAAACCAAAGTCGCCGATGCGGTTCACGAGAAACGCTTTCTTCGCGGCCGCGGCGGCAGCGGGCTTTTCAAACCAGAAGCCGACGAGCAAGTAACTGCACAAACCGACCGCTTCCCAAAACACATAAAGCAAAATGAGATTGCCGCTCAACACGAGCATCGTCATCGAGAAGACGAACAAACTCACTTCCGCAAAGAAGCGCGGCTGACCGGGATCGCCGTGCATATAGCCCGCGGCATAAATCGCCACGAGAAATGCCACGCAGCACACCATCACGAGCATCATCGAGCTGAGTGCATCGACTTGCAGCACCACGTCGACCGTCAGATTGCCGACAGAG
The DNA here is from genome assembly GCA_041743635.1 of Bythopirellula sp. Taxonomy (GTDB): domain Bacteria; phylum Planctomycetota; class Planctomycetia; order Pirellulales; family Lacipirellulaceae; genus Bythopirellula. The sequence goes on along the minus strand of JBGTMM010000406.1, from coordinate 4,153 downwards.
AGCCATTCGTAACCGACAACCCGCAGCGGTTCTTCCGCCACGTTGCCGGTGAACATGAGCGCGAGCGATAGCACTGCCGAGACACCCACGCCGATGATGCAGGGCAGGGGGCTTACGCCGCGGAGCGCAGTCTTGCCAAAGCATGCCAACAACACGGCCGCCGCCAACGGGGCACCTGGGATCAACCACAACATCCACTCAGCCACGTTTCACGATATCCTTTCTTCTCGGCCCTTTTTCCAAACTCGTTCCATCGGAGGAGAGCGCCGGTTCGCGACCAGCGGGCGAAAGTTCGGGATAGGTGGGGAACACCTCCGACTCGGCGAGTTCTTGAGCGGCCAGCAACTCTGGTTCGTCATCCTGGACATCGACTTCACCCAGCTCGTGCCAGACGCTCACGTCGAGCGAATTGAATCGTTGATACAGCGCCAAAAACAGCACAAGCGCGATCCCCGCCTCGCACGCCGCCACGGTGAGCACGAAAATCGTGAACGATTGGCCATGATAGTTGCCGTGTGCCCGGCCGAAGGCGATCAAATTGAGCGCGACCGCCTGCAGCATCAACTCCGCCGAGAGGAACATGACGATCAAGTTCCGGCGGGTGAGGAAGCCGACGGTTCCCAGCACGAACAGCACGGCGCCGATCAAAAGCGAATTGTAAAGTTGCGGCGTCATCGGGCTTGCTCCCGGGATTGGAGGGCAATCACCAACGTGCCAAAGATCGCGACCAACAAGAGCACGCTCGCCAACTCTACCGCGAACAAGTGATCGACAAACAGTGACCGGCCCAGTGTGGCCAAAGTGCTGGCGTCCTGGGCAATGGGGGCACTCATGTTCACGCTCGGAGCGGGGACGTTCGATGCCGCCGGCACGGGTTGCTGAATCGCGTACACCATCGCGGCGAGCAGCAAGCCGCCGGAAGCCATCGCGAGCATCGGCTGCATGAGCTGCACGTCATACGTCGATTTGCCACCTTGCCGGGCAAGCATGATCACAAACAGGAAGGTCACGACAATCGCCCCCGCGTAGACGATGATCGTCGCGGCGCTAACAAACGCCGCGCCTTGCATCAAAAACAAGCCGCAGGTGGCGAGGATCACCAGCGCGAACCAGAGCGCGGAATAGACGGGCCGCGTTTCGACCTGCATGCCGCAGCCGGCCATGACCATCAGCCCCGCGAAGCTGGTGAAGAGCACGTCTTCCACGACATTGCCTTCGAGTTGCCACCACAGAAACCAAGCCGCGACGATCGCGGCAAGCAGACATATATTTGCGGGAATGTTTCGCCGACGTTCGGGCGCTGCCACGGCAAGCATGTAGCCGACCACGCCCAAGAGAATCGGGATTCCCAATTCCCAGGGATTGATCGTGGCGGCTTGTTGAGCAAATAGCGCGGGATTCACAAATAGGCTTTCTTATTGTTCTGAAGCGGGCAACTCGTCGATGGGCCAAGCCAATCGTTCCGGCGGAACCAGGTTGTCCGACGCGGGGCCGAGTACGCCGCGAGTCGTTCGCGCGGGGTCTTTGCCGTCGTTCACCGTTTTGTCGTACACACTCAAGAGCTTGTCGATGTCGAACACCATTTCTTGCCGAGTCAGGCCCGTGAGATCAAAAATCGACGTCAGCTCGATTGCATCCACGGGGCAGGCCTCTTCGCACATGCCGCAGTAAATGCACCGCAATTGGTCGATATCGAACTTGGTCGGGTACTTGTCGCGGTCTTCCCAAGGCGCGTCTTCGCCAATGATGTCGATGCAATGGGCCGGGCAGGCCGTCGCACACAACATGCAGGCCACGCACTTCACGCGCCCCTGCTCGTCGCGGTTCAAGCGATGCACGCCACGGTAGTTGAGCGGCAACTGCGGTCGCTCTTCGGGATATTGTTCGGTGACCGGCTTCTGAAAGACATGGCGGATTGTCGTCGCCAACCCCTGGGCGATCGCCGGCAAGTACATCGACTCCCACAGGCCGATGTTCGGCTCCTCCACCCAGGTAATGTCTTTTTGATCGATGGGCATTAGTGACTTCTATTAAAGCAGCAACCTCGATTAAAGCTGGGACCTCGATTAAAACCGTCCGACTGCGGATGCGGCAGGGGTGATGCTAAGAGCACGCAAACGATGTTGAACTAAGACTCCGTTAAGCGCCGCCGCGCCAACCAACAGCACCAACGACCCGATGGTGACGACCCACAATGGCCAATCAAACTGCTTGACGAACAGCACCAGCACGAGATTGAAAAACGACAGCGGTACCAATCCTTGCCACGCCAGACTCATCAGCTGATCGAAGCGGAAGCGAGGAATCGTCCAGCGAATCAGCATGATCAAGATAATCAGCATCGCGACCTTGGCCGCCAGCACGCCGACCTTCACCGCCCACGCCCCGCCGTAGTGGCTCGCCGATTCGGCAATCCACGGGAAATGCCAGCCGCCGAGGAACAGCACGGAAACCAAAAAACTGATCGTGATCACGTGCGTGTATTCGGCGAGAAAAAACATGGCGAATTTCATCGCGCTGTATTCCGTGTGATAACCGCCGATCAGCTCCTGCTCGCATTCGGGCAGATCGAACGGCATGCGGTTCGACTCTGCCAGGGCACTGGTCATGAAGATCAACGCGGCAAGCGGCTGTGTCCACACATTCCAGTACCAAAATCCGTTGTCAGCTTGAAAGTGAATAATGTCTTCGAGATTCAGCGAACTTGCCAGCAGCACCACCCCCAGGACCGACGTGGCGAGCGGGATTTCGTAGCTGATGACCTGGGCACTCGCCCGCAAAGCGCCCAACATGCTGTATTTGTTGTTCGATGCCCACCCACCGAGAATGATGCTGTAAACCGCGAGGCTCCCCACCGCGAAGACGAACACAATGCCGATATCGACCCCGGGTGCGATCACGAATTGCCACTCATCGGGATTGTTCGACGTCGGGCCAAAGGGCACCACCGAAAACGCGAGCATGGTGGTCAGGATCGCCAGCGCCGGAGCCAACACGAACAGCAAACGGTCGCTGTGCCGGGGAATCACATCTTCCTTGAAGATGAATTTGAGTCCGTCGGCCAGCGATTGCAGCAAGCCAAACGGACCCACGCGATTCGGTCCCATGCGATCTTGCATGTAGGCCGACAGCTTGCGTTCGACGTAAATCAAATAGGCGCAAGCCGTGAGAATCGTGCCCATCACGATGGCGATTTTTACGATCCAAGGCAACATCGTTTCGATCATGCGTTGGCCCCCACGGCTTGGGATGGGGTCGGAGTCGACTGTAAACTTGGCAGCAACACGCCGGTCGGCCCTAAATCGCCCACCGAAAGCGGCCGCAGGGCACTAACCTGCTGGGCGAGTTCTTGGCGCATCACACGGGCATTGAACAAGCCTTCACGCTGGGCTAGTTCCATGAAAATTCGTGCGTCGTTATAACCCTCGGCCACGGGGTGGGTCGAACGGAAAATCATTTGGGCGAGTCCCGCGTAATTCACGTATGTGCCCTCCTTCTCGTTGAACGACGCACCGGGGAGCACCACTTGGGCCGCCTCGGTGAGTTCGGAGCGCAAAATGTCATGCACCACCAACAGCGGCACTTGGGCCAGGGCTTGTACGTCTTCGCTGCTGAGCCAACCCGGCGGGCCGCCGCCCACCACATACGCGGCTTGCAGTTGCCCGGTACGCGCAGCATCACGGATCGAGGAAAACTCTTCGGTCGAGGGTTGTAATTGCGAGAGCACCGCCGCGACGCCCAAACGATTCGGGCATTTTTCGGCGCGGATCGTGAATCGCGTCGGCTCGAGCGGTTCACCCCGCCAGTTCTTGGGATAGCGGTCGTCCTCGCCTTCCACCGGAATTGGTCCCAACGTGAGCCGCACCTTCGGCGAAAGTTTTTTCAACCACGAGGCGAGTAAGTAGGCTTCTTCGCACGTCATCCACGGCGAGAACACCGCGGCGATTTCTTGGCCATTTTTCTTCGCGAGTTGCTTGAACGACTCGCGGACATGGTTTAAGGTTTCCATCCAGCGCGGACCGGCGTGCCCATTGGTCGAGGAAGGAGCTTGTTTCCATTCGGGAACGGTGAGCCGTTCTTCGGCGTGGACATACTTGTAACCGAAGCGGCCTTCGTCGCACATGAATTGCCCTTGGGCGAGATGGTTCTCGCG
>JBGTMM010000405.1:0-1807 GCA_041743635.1 Bythopirellula sp. | reverse complement strand
TCTTCGGCAACTCGCCGCTGAACGACGGAAAGATTGGGAGAAGCGATTGCAGGAGAGCGTGCTTGATCGCCTCAATGAACGTCTGAAAGCTGCGGAGCGCACCGTAAAGCAATTACGCGATTACCTCGACCGCGACATTGGCAAGCACCGGTATCGCATCAGCCAGCGGCGCGACATCGCCTTTGGCCCGCTTTGGAAATTGCTGGACTCTGGATTTGAACCCACTGACGAGCTTCTCAAGGCAAGCCGCAGCGATGAAGTCCAGCAAGCGCTCGCTCAACTCATGGCTGCGGTTGAAGCTGCCGATCAAGCGGATGATCGCGCCAAGCGGCTTCTCGATTACCGCTACTATCATCGCTACGATTTGGAAATGGTCTTGGCTGCAAGGCTCGATGCTCCAGCAATTTCGTTGGGCCGCAGCGGCCGAAGTCTCTCCGGCGGCGAGAATCAAGCTCCGTTTTTCATCTCCATGCTCGCTGCTTTTCACCGAGTGTATGACCTTGGGTCAACTCGCGCGCAACATATCGGCCTGGTTGTCATGGACGAGGCGTTCTCAAAACTATCCGCCGATGGGGTCGAGGATTGCCTCGAACTGGCTCGCAATTTTCAACTGCAACTCGTGCTCGCGTTTCCTCCGGATAAACTGGGCGTCATGGCGCCTTACGCCGATACCGTGATCATGTGCCGCAAAAACGAGGAGCGTGATGCTGCCGGTTACGTCACACGCATCGACAACGTTCCAACCCTTCTCACGTCGGAACAGGTTACCGAGTCCCTCTCATGACCGACGATCCCAAATTGCGGGAACTCCCGGTTTTCCGCGAGTTGCACGACCAGTGGCTGGCGAACCGTGGATATGCAACTCCCGATGCCTTTCAGCGACCATTCTCGCGTGATTGGGAAGCCCTGCTTGCAGACGCACAACTCGTATCCGCGGAGCAGCGCAACGAAGCGGCCCGTGATGCTCGCCGATTAGCCAGCATCGGCTTGCTTCAAATTAGAACCGTGAGACATCGCCCTGAATACATCCAGCGAGTCTCCGTTCCTCTCGAAGCCGAACCGCGTCTGCGGAATCTATTTCCTGAATGTCATTTGGACCCAGCCGATGACTTCGATCCGAGCACGATTCCGTGGGAACCAGAAATGCAGTTCATCATTGTCGCGAAGGCGACGGTCAACCCGCAAGATTTGCTTCGCCTAAACGGTTTCTTCAAAAGTCGTGACGGACAGCGGCCCGTCGTGCCCATTAAGGAACGATCACTCCAGATATTCGGCGACGAGAAGCGATTGGATACCCTTGTAGGCTCTGCCTTGTTTCGCGCGGATCGTTTGAGTTTGGACCTATTCCGGTGCGAAATAGTTGGTGAGCCTCTCGGGTGGAGGCGCGGGCCGACCGACACGGGCAAAATCCTTGTCGTTGAAAATGCCGCCACGTGGCATTCCTATTCACGTTGGAACGCCCACGTCCGACAATTCACTGCGGTTGTTTATGGTTGCGGAAATCGATTCGCCGAAAGTGTCCACCACCTCGCGCATATTCTCTCTGAATTATCCACTCCGCAACGCGTGTTCTACTTCGGGGACCTCGACGCTCAAGGTTTGAGGATTCCAACCCAAGCATCAGCGAAGGCTGCCGCACTCAACTTACCGCGCGTGGAGGCAGACATTTGGAGCTACACTCACCTTTTAGAGAATGGCAAAAACAGAGCCGTGCCTTACGAGACGGCTGAGCCAGCTTCTCAGGCAGAGTATGAATGGTTATCGCACTTGGCAGGGCCAGTTCGCCAAATATTGGAATCAGGTAGGC
>JBGTMM010000404.1:0-1983 GCA_041743635.1 Bythopirellula sp. | reverse complement strand
GGCCGATGACGAAGAGTTGCACGGCCGGCATGGCCCCTTTTTCGATAACGCCGTTGTAGACGGCCAAGGCCTGAGCGGCGGAAAGATGGTGGTTGCTGGGAAACTGCTGCGAATGCGTAGCCGAATCGTCGGTATGGCCTTCGATCCCGATAATGTGCTCGGGAAAATTCTGCCGCAGATCGGTGGCAATGCTCGCAATCAACTGTTTGGCGTCGTCCTTAAAATAAGGGCTGCCGGGCATGAAGAGTTGATCGGCGGGAATCTCCACGCGGACTTGATCGCCGTCTTGCCGCATTTGCACACCGGGGAGGTCGGCCACTTTAAGATTCTTGGTCATGCTATTGTTCGCGCGAATTTCGCCGGATTCGCGCTGCGTGGCCGAGGCCATCAGCGCCGACGTTTTGTTGCGAAGTTGCGAATTATCGTCCCGGATGGCCAGGAGTTGATCGGTGGTGGAACGCAATTGATCGCGGGTTGCGCTCACTTCGTCGGTCAGCAGTTGCACTTTTTGCCGCGATTGGGCGAGCAGGGTTTCGAGTTCTTGGTTATCGCGGTCGAGCGATTGGGCGCGAGTTTGATATTCTTGGCTCTGCTGAGCGATCAGTTGCATCTGTTGGTCGGCCGCGGCGGTCGCTTGCTGATTTGGCTTGAACGCTAAGCGGCCACAGCCGCTCACCGAGAGCAACAAGACGATTCCAGCGGATAAGAGAATGCGTGTGTGCATACTTTGCGATCAAGCGGACCAACGTGCGTGCGGAACGTGACTTCACTTCGCATGGGCACCTCGCGCGTGGGCGGAACGGTAGCAAGCACCACTGGGCGCAACAAGGTCAGCTCACGAATGCGGGTGCTAGCAGCGGCAGGCGAACGGGCGGATACTCGCCGTAAAATCGTTTGATGAAATTGCGATGCCAGCGTGAGGGCTTATGCTTTTCCCAACCTTGCCGCGCCAGTAAGCGGTCGGAAAGTCGGCTATTGGCGGCATCGCAAAGAATCGCGTCGATTTTCTTTTCCGCCGCGATTGTATCGAGCGTGGCCACCGCTGCCAGCAGGGTGGCGTAACTCGTGTGCTGGCTGGAGATCACATACTTGAGAGCGAGAAAATTGGGGCATGAGCTGGGCTGGTTGAAATAGAGCAAGCACCGGTCGTTTGTGCCGCCGGCACGATAACCACTGGCGACGGGCCAAATTTCGGGCCAAGAGATCAACTTGGGAAATCGGCGCAAATGAATTGCTTGCAATTGGCCCCCCGAGGTTTCAATCACCGCATATTGTGCGGCACGAATCGCGGGCAAAGCGGTGAGCCATTCTTCATAAGTATGGCAAGCGAGTGTTTTAGCAAACAACATTACTCTTCGTCTCCCGAAGCAAAGAGTCGCTGTTTAATTTGCTGCCAGATGAACAAGATCACGCCGAGCAGCACAAAGCAAATCGAGAGCACCGCCGGCATCAGCCAGCCGAGTTGGAAGGCGAATTCGACGCGATTCCAGACCGTGGCCCAGCAGATTATCACAAACAACGCGCCCAAACACAAAAACGGACCATAGGGAATTACGTCGTCGCGCTTCGTGATGGCTTGCACGATGCCCACGACCAGCCCGGCAAATGGCGCGACGAAAAATACGACCACGCAGGCCTGCCAGCCGAGAAACGTGCCGACCATCATCATCAGCGTCACGTCGCCAAAACCCATCGCCTCGCGGCCAAGCGCGGCGGTCCCCACCAGTCGTACGACCCACACCATCCCGCCACTCGCGGCGAGACCCACCAGCGCGGTCAGTAAAGCCATCCAAGATGCGTCGCCCCACCACCAGACGGCGGTGATGGCGATCGTTCCGAGGACCGCGAAGACGGCAAGCGGAGGCCGCGTGAGCTCGCGGATGACACGTTGAGTGATTGCCTTGAGTTTTTTCCACGCGCTGCGCCGGCCACGCCAAATACGCGGTGCGAGCGCAAAGCACCAGAACCACCAACACCCGAGGC
>JBGTMM010000403.1:0-2394 GCA_041743635.1 Bythopirellula sp. | reverse complement strand
GGCACGGAAGACGAGCGTTTGGTCCGAGAATTCACATAAACACTATGGTTACCACCTTCTCGAAGCAGGCGACATCCGTGCGATTCGAGATGCCTGATCAAATTGACCCGCTTCATGGTGCGGCAAACACAAACGGTTCCTTCGTGACGAGCTGATCACCCAGGCTCTCTTCCGCAAGCTCACGATTCGCTTCCAAAACCAGCGCCACGGCTTCCTGCAGATTGGTTCGTGCTTCCTCAAGGGTCGCACCCTGAGTGTTCGCGCCGGGAAGTTCCTCGACAAACGCGATAAATCCCTCGGGCACGGGCATGTAGACGGCTGTAAGTTCCATGAAAAATCCTGCGCTATTATGTGCGAAGTCTCTTAAATACTATTATGATTTCTCCCAGACGAAGCGGCAACCTTGTTTAGCTTTTTCAAATTTGGCTGTAAAATCAACAGTTCTTCCCATCAACTTGGTTATCCCGCACATGTCGTTCACCCCCCAACTCCTCGAAACCATGCACCGCTATTGGGGCTACGACTCCTTCCTCCCCCTGCAAGCGGAAGCCATGACTGCGGCGATGGACGACCGCGATTCCCTGGTGGTGCTCCCCACTGGCGGTGGCAAGTCGCTGTGCTTCCAAGTCCCGGCCGTCTGTCGCGAGGGGCTTACCCTCGTCGTGTCGCCACTCATCTCGCTGATGAAAGATCAAGTCGATGCCCTGCGGACTTGCGGGGTTCCCGCGGCAGCCATCAACAGCACGCTTACTGCGGCCGACCGCCGCAATGTGGCTGATCAAATTCGCGCCGGCGAATTGAAAATTGTTTACGTCGCTCCCGAACGGCTCCTGGCCTCGCACACCCTCGAGTTTTTTCAGAGTGTGCCGCTCGCTTTGATCGCCATCGACGAGGCCCATTGCATCAGCCAATGGGGTCACGATTTTCGCCCCGAATATCGCGGCCTGGCGATTCTCAAGCAGGCACTCCCGGGCGTCAGCATCCACGCCTACACGGCCACAGCCGCCGAGGCCGTGCGGCAGGATATTGCCGAGCAGCTTAGCTTGCAAGACCCGCAAATACTGGTGGGTTCATTCGACCGACCCAATTTGAATTACCAAGTGAAACGGGCCGCCAAAAAGTTCGAGCAAATCTGCGCTCTCATTGAAAAGCACCGCGACGAAGCAGGCATTATTTATTGCATCAGCCGTAAAGAAGTCGACCAACTCGCGGCGGATCTCAAACAGCGTGGCTTTTCCACCGCGCCCTACCATGCCGGCCTGGCGGACCTCGCGCGCGAGCGCAACCAAGAGGCGTTTCTCGCCGAGCGCGTCGACATTGTGGTCGCCACGGTGGCCTTTGGCATGGGGATCGACAAATCTAATGTGCGGTTCGTCATCCACGCCGGCATGCCCAAGTCGCTCGAACACTACGTGCAATAAAGCGGCCGAGCCGGCCGCGATGGCCTCGCAGCCGACTGCCTGCTCATCCACAGTGGCCGCGATTATCAAGTCTGGAAAATGCTCATCGAGAATGGCGAGTCAGAATCCAACGAGGGAGCCCTGGCGGCCCTCCAGGCCATGACGCAATTCTGCAACGGCGTCGGCTGCCGCCATCAAGCCCTCGTCGGGCACTTCGGCCAAACCCTCGACCGCCAAAATTGTGGCGCCTGCGACGTTTGCCTCGGCGATCTCGAGCTTGTTGAGGAGCCGCTCATTGTCGCGCAGAAAATTGTGTCCTGCGTCGCCCGTCTGCAAGAGCGTTTTGGCATGGACTACACCGCCAAAGTGCTGGTCGGTTCGCAAGAAGAACGCATTTTGCAGTTGGGCCACGATTCGCTCAGCACCTACGGCCTACTTAGGGAGACGAGCTCCTCCGCGGTGCGCACTTGGATCGACCAACTCGTGAGCCAAGAATTTCTGGCCAAGGAAGGGGAATACAACACCTTGCGCATCACCGACGCCGGCCGCGACTTGCTCCGCGGGAATGCCAACCCGCAACTCACCAAACCCGCTAAGCGCTCCACGTCTTCGCGAACACTGTCTTCACGAACTCCCCGCGAGTTACCCGCCGCCGACTGGGAAGGAGTCGATCGCGGGCTGTTTAACGAACTTCGCAAGCTGCGCACCGCCCTCGCTGCGGAACGCGGCGTCCCACCCTATCTCGTGTTCAGCGACGCGGCACTCCGCGATATGTCGCGACTCCAGCCCACCACGAGCGAAGAATTCCTGCAAGTCCGCGGCGTCGGCCAACAAAAGCAACGCGACTTCGGCGCCGCCTTTGTCGAAGCGATACTGCAATACAGCGCTTAGTTCTTAAATACTTGAGGGTGTCCGGGAATTCATAATGAATCCATGATCCAACGTATTTGTCCATTTTCATAGCCTTTGCGATGGTTGTAGCGGACCAGCAGTC
>JBGTMM010000402.1:0-2246 GCA_041743635.1 Bythopirellula sp. | reverse complement strand
TGCAAACGGTCTACGTGCCGATGATCGAGTCGAATAGTTTTCGCCGCGATTTGGGCGAGCGGCTCACCGAGGCGGTCGTTAAGGAAATCGAGCTGAAGACGCCGTTCAAGGTTGTGGGCAGCCCCGAAGCCGACAGCATCCTTTCCGCCCGACTGGTGGCCGACACCAAGCGGGTTGTCGTCGAGAATCCCAACGACGATCCCCGGGCGGTCGAAATTGGGATGTTCGCGGAGATCGCGTGGCTCAATCGGCGTCGCGAACCGCTACGTTTACCAACGACCCTTGTGCTGCCACCGGAATTGTTGCCGATTAATCAAACGGCTACGTTGATTCCCGAAGGGGGCCAATCGGTCGCCGTTTCGCAGCAACAAGCCATCGAGCGCCTCGCGCAGCAGATTGTCTCGACGATGGAGGAACCGTGGTAGTTTTTCGGACCGCGTGGCGGTCCGGCTGAGGGGAGGAACTCAGCGCGATGCATGCAGCGCGAGTAAATGTTAAGCTCAAGGAATGCAATTTCCTGAGACAACATTGAACGAGCGTTTCCCCCAGCGAGCTTCGCGTTGGCAACTGCGCACGCGTGAGTTGGCGTTCGGGCAGTTGCCGCTGTTGATGGGCATTGTGAACGTCACGCCCGATAGCTTTTCCGATGGCGGGCAGTTTCTCGATCCGCGGATTGCCGTCGAATTCGCCTTGCAATTGGTGGCCGATGGTGCGGACATTTTGGACATTGGCGGTGAAAGCACGCGGCCCTACGCGGAGCCGGTGAGTGCCGATGAAGAGCTTCGTCGCGTTTTGCCGGTGATTGAGGCACTTTTGGCCAGCGTCACCGTGCCGCTCTCCATCGACACCAGCAAAGCGGTGGTCGCGAAAGCCGCGTTGGAAGCGGGCGCGGAGATCGTTAACGACGTTACCGGTCTGAGCGGCGACCCGGCGATGCTTGCCTTGGCGGCTCAATCGGTTGCGGGCGTGTGTGCGATGCACATGCAAGGCACGCCGCAAACGATGCAAGACGATCCGCAATATGAAAACGTCGTCGATGAAATCAGCGACTATCTCGCCGCTCGCCGCCATGCATTGACCGCGGCGGGAATTATGCCTACGAGGATTTGCCTCGATCCTGGCATCGGTTTTGGCAAAACCCATCAACACAATCTCACGCTGATGGCCAATTGCTGGCGATTTCACGAACTAGGCTGCCCGTTGCTGGTGGGGCACTCGCGCAAGGGTTTCTTGGCCAAGCTGATCGGCGACTCGGAGCGGAATCGCACTGCCGCCACGGTTGGGAGCGCCTTGTCGCTCGCTTGGCAGGGTGTCCAAGTGATTCGCGTACATGACGTGCGACCTGTGCGCGAAGCGCTGCTGGCATTCGCCGCCACGGGCGGCATCGATGGCCAAGCGTGGAAGCTAGCAAACCCCTAGCCCCCGGCGCAAGCCGTGGGGATGTGGTTTAGTACTAATCGCAGATCCATCCCCCGGCTTGCGCCGGGGGCTATTGGGTTTTTCCCTTCGACGTTGACCCATCTTGGTCCTTGAACGATACTTAGGGAGATAATTTCCGCACAATTGCCACCGTTTAGCAGCCGCGTTCCGCATGGCTACCATCGAACAACCCGCAGCCACAACCGGCGATCTCGCCGAATACTGCACCCAGGTTGCGCGACGAGCGAATCAAGCCTCGGCCAAGCTGGCGCAACTTTCCGGCGAAACCAAAATTGCCTGGCTGCGACGTTCGGCGGAGCTAATCCACGAGAACAGCGACACGATCCAGGAAGCCAATGATCGCGACTTGGCCGCGGCCCCTGGCTACGGTTTGACGGCTGCCGAAATCGATCGCCTGCGGCTCACGCCTGAACGAATCGAGGGGATCGCCGCCGCGCTCGAGGCAGTCGCCTTGCTCCCTGACCCCATCGGCGAGGTGATGCACTCGACGGTGCGTCCCAATGGACTCGTGATCAACAAGATACGCGTGCCGTTGGGGGTCGTGTTCTTCATTTACGAATCACGGCCCAACGTGACGGCCGATGCCGCGGCGATTTGCGTGAAGGGTGGCAACGCCGTCATTTTACGTGGTGGCAAAGAGGCCCTGCATTCGAGCCAGGCGATTGTCGACCTCATGCAAGTGGCGGCCCGCGAGACGGGTGTGCCGCTCGATGCCGTGCAATTGGTGGAAACGACCGACCGCGCGGCGGTGGGGCATTTTCTGCAACTCCCCGAATACATCGACGTGGCGATTCCCCGCGGCGGCG
>JBGTMM010000401.1:0-2164 GCA_041743635.1 Bythopirellula sp. | reverse complement strand
TCTTTTGACCGATCCCGGCGTCGTAGCTGCCGTACCGTTTCTTGACGAAGTTGGAAAGAACGCCGTCGCGGCGCATGGCAGCGGCGATCTTTGTGCCGCGAGCGAAGGCGTCCATCCCGCCGATGTGGGCGTAGAACAGGTCGACCGGCTCGAAGATTTCGCGGCCGTAGTCCACCGCCATGTGCAGGAACCGCGCCAAGTGATCAAGTTCCCGCTGCATATTGGTGTTCCAGAGGTTCTGATAACCTTCGCGGCCACCCCAGAATGTGTATCCGGCCCCATCTAGTTCGTGGGTCACTTCCAGGGCCTTCTTCACCTGCGCGGCGGCGTAGGCAAACGCTTCGCTGTTGGGGCTGGTCGCGGCACCATGCATGTACCGGGGATTGCTAAAGAGATTCGCCGTGCCCCACAAGAGCTTGATGCCAGTGCGCTCTTGTTCTTCCTTGAGCACGGCCACGACGGCGTCGAGATTCTTGTTCGTCTCAGAGAGCGACTTGCCTTCGGGGGCCACGTCACGGTCGTGGAAGGCGTAGAAAGGTGCGCCGAGCTTGTCGATGAACTCAAATGCCACCCTCGCGCGGTTCTTGGCATTTTCGACCGAATCGGGGAGAGCTTCCCACGGCCGCAGCGCCGTGCCGGGGCCGAACGGGTCGCTGCCCGTCCCGCGGAAGGTGTGCCAATAAACCACACTGAACCGCAAGTGGTCCCGCATCGAGCGACCTGCCACTTTTTCGTCGGCGTTGTAATGGCGAAAAGCCAGCGGATTTTTGCTTTCAGGACCTTCAAACGGGATGCGACTGATTTCAGGAAACGCGGCCATTGGTGAGTGATCCCTTTTTCTGTTTTCTGTTCACGCGAGACGAGTGGACGGTTCAGTCATTCCATCGCAAGTTCTTCATCCGCCGATTCTAACGATTCCCCAGCAAGGTGTCAGGGCGGCGAACACCAGAAAATCAGTGAATTTGCGGCGAAATCTGTTTCTTTTGCGGAGTAACCCGCCGCAAATTCGTGGACGGTTAGCTGGATGGATACTAACATGAATTTAAGCCAATCTGGGGCAGCCGTTTTCGTTGGCCAAATCTCATTCGGAACAGAACTTCTAAAAGATATGCACCTCGGCAAATTCCGCGCGGCATCGTGGCCGCTCTGTCTGATTCTCTTGGCAAACGTCCTAAGCTCATCGCCCGCTGCCGCGACGGTGGTGCGCTTTGAGACATCGCTCGGCAATATTGATATTCGCTTGTTCGATACCGCGACGCCGATCACCGCGCAAAACTTTCTCAACTACATAGAAGCGAATCGATACGACGGGACGTTCATCCATCGCAGCGTGCCGGGATTTATCATTCAAGGTGGAGGGTATTTCTACAACACTATAACTAACCAAGCCCCCCATATTGATACCTTTGATGAGATACTTAACGAGCCTGGCATCTCCAATATTCGCGGTACCCTGGCGATGGCCAAACTGGGAGGCGACCCCGATAGCGCTACGAGTGAGTGGTTTCCTAATTTGTCGCACAACACCGCCAACCTCGACAATCAAAACGGCGGGTTCACAGTTTTTGCCGCTGTCTTGGGGAACGGTCTGGTTGTTTCGGACGCGATCGCCGCGCTGCCGAGATTTGACATTGATGGTCCGAGAATGATGGATGGTTCGGGCGACACTTTCAATAACGTGCCTTTAAGGAATGGCAGCGGGCTAGCGAATCGGCTGGTATTCATCAATGATGTTTATGTTCTGGACAATCCCGCTGGAGACTTCAATCTCGATGGCGTGGTCAACCAAGCCGACTTGGCAATTTGGCAGGCCGACTACGGTCGTCTGCGGTTTGTCGGCGGTGACTTCAACGACGATAAAGAAATCGATGGCAGCGACCTCGCAATCTTTCAAACGGGTTATGGTAAGTTCAATACACAAGCAGGTCCGCTTGCTAAATACACCGATGGCGACACGGATGGTGACGGCGACGTTGATGGCCGTGATTTTCTCTCCTGGCAACGCGGCGCGGGAGGAACGACCGATGTCGCCGCGGATGGCGATGGCGATGCTCGAATCAACGGCCGGGATTTCTTGCTCTGGCAACGCAGTTTTGGGCAGACGACCCCTCTTCCAACCATCATCGCCGTGCCTGAACCCACCGCGATCTGCTTGTTGGCTTGC
>JBGTMM010000400.1:0-4637 GCA_041743635.1 Bythopirellula sp. | reverse complement strand
GTGGTGCGACTGCGAGCCGACATGAGCCGCGACGACATCAGTGAACATCAAATCCCACCCCACTTCACCAACATCCAACACGCGCTCTCCACCGCGCGGCGTTTGCTCTCCACGCAAGATACGCCCAATCGGCAAATCATTCTCATTACTGATGGTTTACCCACCGCGCATTTTGAGGGTGAGATGCTGTCTCTCTTGTACCCACCCGATCCGCAAACCGAAGCGGCCACGATGCGCGAAGGGCAACTCTGCCAACGAGAGGGCATCACGATCAATTTGTTCTTGCTCCCCAGTTGGTCGCAAACGGAGGAAGATGTCCGCTTCGCCTATCGCCTCGCTGAATCCACAAAAGGCCGAGTCTTCTTCACCGCCGGCCGCGACCTCGATCGCTACGTGCTGTGGGACTATCTCAAACGCCGCCGCGAAATCATCGCTTGAGGCCAGCCGCTCGCGGCTTAGCGACCAAGAGGTGCACGCTCGGCACCCCAATTGCGTAGCGTTGGCAGCGATGTCGATTGATATTAACCCAAAATCCCGCAAATTTTGCCTATCTTTCCACGGCTTGGTTTAGTCTACTGGGTCTCGTTGATCGCATTAGGTAAGCTCTGCAGGGGATCGCTAGCATGGGAAGATAAATGTTGTATGACGGACGATAAATCACTACATTCCACCGCGCTTTCCCGACCACGCTCGTTCGGCCCCCTCCCACGACCCGTACCAGGCAGGTTCATCGTGCAAATTGAAAAACTCCGGAGTTTCGCTCCGCGCACCTTATGTTCTTTAACAACTTTGGCGTTCGGGACCACTCTACTGGCTGCGCATGCCTGTCTATTGGCTGCTGCTTGGGCTGTCCCTAGCGATCGCCTCATGCCCGCCGAAACGCAAGGGTTCGCCTCGGTCGGAGACATAAATCTCTTGATCGAGCACTGGCATCAAACCCAGCTCGGCCAACTCGTTCAAGACGAAGCGATGCGTCCCTTTGTCGAGGACATGAAAAACCAACTGGAGCGCAAAGTTTCCCGTGTGAAAAATCAGCTTGGTTTTACGTATTCCGACCTGCAAGACATCGCGGGGGGCGAAATTGGCATCGGCATGATCGAAGTAAAAGACGGGCGAGCCGCCGTGGCCATGACAGTCGACACGACCGGCCACCAACGCCAACTGGAATCCCTGCTCGCCAAGGTCGACAAAGAGCTCGCCGCGATAGGAGCGACCAAGAGTACCGCCGATCACGAGGGGACGACGTTCGTGACGTTCGATATTCCACCCCAAAAGAAAGGGGACATCGCTCACCAGACAGTGTACTTCGTGAAGGACAATATCTTGTGCGCCACTGACAACGCCCAGCAGGCCGATGAAATGTTCCAACGGTTTCAAGATTCAAACGGCGGCTTGGCCGAGGTGGTCGGCTATCAGCAAACCATGGAGCGCTGCCAGAAAGAGGCCGGACAGCTCACGCCTGACGCGCGTTGGTACGTGAATCCGTTCGGCTACGCGCGCTCGATCCGTTCACTCGAATCGGCCGACGCGAAGGAAAAAGGCAAGGACTACGTCAAAATTTTGCGAGAGCAAGGTTTCGACGCGATTCAAGCCCTGGGCGGCTATGTGAATCTCTCGCTGGATGGCAGCTACGAATTGCTGCATCGCACGGCGGTCTACGCTCCCCCAGTTCCCGGTGCTCCCAACAAGTACACGCTGGCGATGCAGATGATGAACTTCCCCAATCAGACCGAACTGACCGCCAACAAATGGATGCCGCGCCAATTAGCAACCTACCGCACCTTTAGTTGCGATATCAATAATGCCTTCCAACATTTCGGTACGCTCTTCGATGCGATTGCCGGCTACGAAGACGCTTTTGCCAATATGATAGAGGGCCTGGAGCGCGATCCTTATGGCCCCCAGATTAACGTGCAAAAGGATTTAGTGTCGCATGTGGGAAATCGCGTGATGATGGTCACTGACTACGAATTGCCAATCACCCCGCAGTGCGAGCGGTTCATGGTTGTCTTGGAGTTGAGCAACGAAGAAGCCATGGCAGCTACCCTGGAAAAGCTCATGAAAAGTGAGCCGAACGCAACGATCAGCGAATTTGAAGGCAAAGTCATTTGGAAAATTGAAGAAGCGGAATCAGAAATTCCCGAAATCGATATTGCAGTGGGTGACTTCGATGATCTGTTAGAAGAAACCGACGAATCGACAAAGGAAGACGATGCCTTGGGTGCCGGAGCGTTGGCCTCGTCAGCCGTCTGCGTGACCGATGGCCACCTATTTATCGCCTCCCACGTCGACTTTCTGCATCGCGTGCTCTCAAGCGCTAATGCTGATGACAAGCTCAACGGTGCCGCCGATTTTCAGGCCGTGGAACGCGTCATGGCCGAACTGCTCCCCGGTCCGATCTCGGCCAAGTTCTTTGTGCGGACCGACGAGGCATACCGACCGATCTATGACCTGGTGAAACAGGGTAAAATGCCCCAATCGGAGACGCTGTTGGGACGACTGTTAAACCGCATGCTGACCCCGCCCGAAAGCGAAGACGAAGGCCTTCTACGTGAGCAGAAAATCGACGGCACCAAACTCCCCGAATTCGAGATGGTCCGCCGTTACCTCGGTCCCTCGGGTACGGTCGTCCGTAGCGACGATGATGGCTGGTTTATCGTCGGTGCGACGCTGAGCAAGCAAACGACGCAAGCTCGGGCTGACAATTCGCAGCTTTCCAGCGATCAAAAAACCGTTCGCTAACCTTGGCGTGAGCAATTATCTGCGCAGTCAAAAACCACTGTGGTCCAATGGGGACCACAGGGGGAAATCAATCAGAAATTTTTTTTGATTTGATCATTTTTGCTCATCTTCTCCCACGCCGCTTGCGTAATCTTTAGCAGCTTGCCTTCTATCGGAATAGAGTTCAAGCAACACAGCGCTGGCACACCTTTTGCGTGAGTTGGCCGCGCGTGTGCTTACAATTTTTTCAATTTCATCATTTTTGCGCTTGAGATGCGCGCACATCCACCCTAGAGGAGTTCTCCATGAAAACATTTTTGAAAGGAAAAACGCTCATGAAAATTTCGAAATTTTTCAAGTATGCATTTCTATTTGGCATCCTCGCTGTTATTGGCGACAGAACCGACTCACACGCTGCCCAAGTGGTCGCGCCAAATGCCAATGAGACTGTGCCCGGTGGGCTTCAGTCGCCTAGCCCTTTCCGTCGCGGAAGCAACGCGCTCGGCAATGGCGCGGGGGCACACAATCAGATTGTCTACAGTTCAGACTTCTTTACCGGCACTGGTAGTCCGATTTCGATTACGGCTTTCAGCTTGCGACCGTTGTCCGACTTCTTGGGCAGTGACGTCAGTATTACGCAGACGACCATTCGACTTTCCACCACAAGTGCGTCCGAGTCCACGCTGAGTGAGACATTTGCTGACAACCTCGGCGCCGACGCTCAAGTGGTCTTTGATGGGGCGCTCACCATCGACTCGACTCCAACCCCCGCGTCGGGTGGAACAAATGCGTTTGACCAGATCGTGACATTGCAGACGCCGTTTGTCTATGATCCCTCAGAGGGCAACCTGCTGCTCGACGTCGTGGTGCCTGTTGATGCCACGGTCACGACGAATGGTTTCTTCGGATCACTTGCCTTTGATACCGTAAACCTGCCCGCAGATGGTATCGGCTCGGTTGTCAATCTTACAGATGGCGATGCCACGGGCGGCACCGTTTCGACTGCCGCTGCGGTCACACAGTTTACTTTCGATGTTGTCCCCGAACCAGCTTCGCTATCCATGCTGCTGCTGGGAACGCTCGGATTCGCCCTGCGACGCAGATAACATAAGGTCGAGAAGATCGCTTCGGAACGCGGTTCGGACACACTCCCAAGCCGCGTTCGTTTTTGTCACGGCACGTGCACTTTCGCCCAGAACGGCCGCTGGCGATCAGAGCGTGTGCGGAGTGTTCACCGCCAGCGAAAAGTTCAAGCAGGGAGCATTTCAGGTTGCATCTCGACGCGGACAACGTCGAAACCTGCCGAGCGTACGTCGTTAACAGCAGTGCGAATGGCTATTTCCAAGGAATCGGCCTCTCGATGAAAGTGAATCTGTGAGACACCTGCCACGGTTGCAATGGTCCCATCACTAAAAATGCCATAAAGCTTGTCGGCTTGTTCGTCATCACGCTCAACCGATAAGACAATCATAAATTCATGTTCTTTCATCGTTCAACCTCGCTTTGATTGCTCATTGATGATACCCATCGTAGATCAATTTTCTTATTACTACAGCGCTAAGTGCAGAGGGATTAGCCACGGATGAAACACGGATTGAACACGGATTTTGCAATGGTAAAAAGCTTTTTGCCGACGCTAGAACGCGGTATGCTTCCTTCAATGGCTTCACTCTCGATTGTCCGTGTTTAATCCGTGAAATTCCGTGGCTATTTGTTTTCTTCCACTAGAAACCTAGCGCTGTAGTACTACGGCACCTGAATTTTCGCCCAAAAGGGCCGCTGGCGATCAGCGCGCGTGCGGGCGTCTTCCAACAGCACTTTCAGATTGGGAGTTGTCTCACCACTCATGCGCTTGCCGTTGAGCTCCACCCGAATCGGTTTGCTGAAATCAACGAGTTCAGGCCGCAGCCAAATGG
>JBGTMM010000399.1:0-2733 GCA_041743635.1 Bythopirellula sp. | reverse complement strand
TTGGTGCGAGCAGAATTAATTCAACTCGTGGAATGCGGCTGCCAGGAGATCTGCGTGGATGAGCCTTCCATGAGCTGTTATGCCCATAAGGAAGACACGAAGCGTTTTGTCGATATTTTTAACCGCACGATCGAACCCATCGTCGGGCGGACTCGCATCTGCATGCATATGTGCTTCGGAAATTACAAGGGACACAGCATTGGCAGCAAAAAACCGGAATGCATGTTCCCCGACTTTCTTCAACTGCGCGTAAACGAAATGCACCTGGAGATGGCAACGCTTAATTTTCGTTCCTTGGAGTTGATTGAGCACATCGCCAAGGCAGGTATTGACGCCGCCGTGGGAGTGATCGACGTCAAGAGTTACCACATCGAGTCGCCGGATGAAGTTGCCCAGCGGGTGCGGGCGTGTCTTAAGTTCGCGCCGCCGGAACAATTGGTGTTTGCGCCGGATTGCGGCTTGAGCCAGACCGCGCGTTGGGCCGCACGGCAGAAACTGGCGAATCTCGTTGCGGGCACCCAGCGCGTGCGCGAGGAATTAAAGCTGTGAAATTGATTGAGCCATTATTATCAGGCAGCGCATTGCCAGCACAGATCGAAGAAGCCAACCCCGGTGCCGGCATCTCACTGTGGTGGCTGGGCCAAAGCGGTTTCTTGATAAAATCTCGGCTTGGTCGGGTGCTTCTTGACCCCTATTTATCGGATTCGCTGACTAAAAAATATGAAAACACCGACAAGCCCCATGTTCGCCTGACGCGCCAGGCGATTTCTCCCGGGAACCTTGCCTCGATTGATATCGTGACATCAAGTCACAATCACACGGATCATTTAGATGCCGAGACCCTGACTGCTGTATTTGCGACCAATCCCGCTGCGTCATTTGTTATTCCCGAGGCGAATCGCGCATTCGTGGCCAGCCGATTGGAGTGCGAACCCGCTTGGCCGTTGGGATTAACCGATGGGCAATCGCTCACAATCGGTGGCATCGTTTTCCATGCCGTTCCGGCGGCTCACAATGAAATTGAGCGCGACGAACAAGGGCTTTGCCGCTGTCTGGGTTATGTCGTTCAAATCGGCGAAGTGACTGTGTATCACAGCGGCGACACACTTTTTTACCCGGAAATGGCCGACCTTTTGAAACCCTTCGATGTTGACATCGCCCTCTTGCCGATCAATGGAAATCGCCCGGAACGCCGTGTCGCGGGAAATCTGTTCGGTGACGAGGCTGCCCAACTGGCTTACGACATCGGTGCGAAATTAGTTGTGCCGTGTCATTATGATATGTTTGAATTTAACACGGAATCGACCGACTTATTCGTCGAAAGTTGTCGTCGTCTCAAGCAGCCGTACCAGGTTCTACAGTGCGGCGAGCAACTTACATTACAACCTCAGCGAAAATGAATACCTGCCATTAAAAGCCTCTCGGCTTTCAGCCGCGACGGTATCCAATCATTGTGCAATTCGCGCTATTCGTGGTGAATTCCCGCTGTGCTCAGAGCGCGTCGGCAAACTCGTCCCAGGCGGCGAAGAGTTCATCAACCGCTGATGGATCGTTCTCCTCATCCAAGACAAGAGGTTGACTCTCAACCCCGCGACGCGAGAAAGCAAAGTCCGCGGCATTTTCGAACAACGTATCCACAACCGGCTGCGACAAATCGGCATCGCTCACGGAATCCAACTCGGAGGCAGTTGCCGCAAGTGACGAGCCTGGCATATCCATCCACCAGCCCTCCACGGTATCAATCCGCGTTGCGGCCAAGGGTGTGGTGTCTAGTGGCTCCGCTGCCAAGGGAGCGGTGATCCCCGATTGATGATCGTGATGAACGTGATCGTGATGATCGTGACCATACTCCCCCTGCCAAATCGCAAGGTCAAAGCCGTTGACCACGTCGTCGTTGTTCGCATCGCCGGAACCTTTAGTCGGATTCGCGCTGCCGACGCCTCGTTGCCAAGCGAGAAAATCGCGGCCATCCACGTCGCCGTCCAAATCGAAGTCGGCATCGCCGCCCGCGGTGAAGCGGACTCGAAAAATCCGTGCCCCTGCTTCGATCGGCGAGGCGGGGTCGAGGTCTTTGTAAAGTTCCGTGAAGTAAAGCCCATCGGGTCCAGCGATCAGACCGGCGACGGTCCCATGGCCGATCCCCACGTATTCGACCAGAGTCGTTGGACCTCCCACGACATTGCCGTTGGCATCCAAGACAAACTCCACGATCCGCTTGCCCTCGATCTGCTGCCCCTCGGCGTATGTCGGCCCGGACTCGCTGACATAGGCGCGTCCTTGTTTCGAGCCGGGGAACTGGCTGCCGCCGAAGGTTTCGGGCTCGACGAAGGTGATGTTCACGGGGGCGTGCGCCGGATTCCAAACGTAGCGTGCTTGGGGCAGCAGCGAACTATCGGAGCCATTCCAACCATAGTTGCCCCCGCGATCGACACGGGCGAGGCGGTCGATTCCATTGCCATTTTCGACTTCATAGTGTTTGCCATCGGCGGCACGCCAGGCCCCGCCGAACGGATTGCGAAATCCATAGGCATAAACGTAGTCCCGAGCATTGATGCCGTTGTTGGCGTCGTAAAAGGGATTGTCGGTGGGAGCGGTTCCATCGAAATTCATCCGCAGAACTTTGCCGCGATAGGAATCGAGGTTAAGTGCCGTCGCGGCGTTGAAACCATCGCCATTGTGCACATACAGTTTGCCATCGGGACCAATCGTCAAGTTGGAAATCTGATGCGATTG
>JBGTMM010000398.1:0-4793 GCA_041743635.1 Bythopirellula sp. | reverse complement strand
CGGGAACACTGCAAAAATCCATAGGACACCATATGCACTGAAAAGCGAGTCAAAATTACCGGGGCTTTGGAGGCCCAACGCTGAGCCGACGCAAAAATAAAGCGACTTTCAGCGGGTAGGGGGCTGAGTATGGTGAAATGTTACATTGGTGTAAAGCTTGAACCTGAGCGGTTTTTCAGCGGCAGCAGTGCCATCAAATTAGCGCGCAAACTGATTCAGTCGTTTCAGATTTCCGGTGATTTTCTTTGCTATTGCCAACGTTTTCTCGTACAGTCAGGCAAGATGAAATAAAGTCTGTAGTTGGCGACTTCTGCTTGATATGTTAGAGGCGATCAGGATAGTATCCGTTTGTCGCAATCGGCGGCTCGGCGCCGCACCGATCGAGCCGCCTGTCACCACGGCATCAGCCAGGAGTGAACAATGCCGATTCGCCTGCTAGTTGCCGACGACCACGCGGTCGTGCGAGCAGGTGTCGCATTGATGGTGCGCGAGTGCGATATCACGATTGTGGCCGAGGCCTGCGACGGTGCGCAAGCTTTGCAAATGGCCCAGAAGCATCGGCCCGATGTGGTGTTGCTGGACGTGCGGATGCCGGAATCCGATGGCATGTCGTGTCTCTCGAAACTCAAAGATGAGTTGCCCGATATTCCAGTTGTCATTTTTACAGCCCACGACAATCCAGTCTACATCGCTCGAGCGGTGGCCTTGGGCGCGGCAGGCTACTTGGTGAAGAACGCTTCCCAAGCGGAACTGATCTCCGCGGTGCGACAGGTGGCTGGTGGCGAGACGCTTTGGGGCCGAGATAATTTGAGACGTTTTTCGGGGACACTCGCCAATTCGCGTTCGACTAGTGAACTCGAAGTGCCGCTGACCAAGCGCGAAAGCGAAGTGCTCAAGCAGCTTGCGCTTGGTTTGAGCAATAAGGAAATCGCTCAGACACTCACCATCAGCTACGAGACAGTGAAAGAACACGTGCAACACGTGCTCCGCAAGCTCGGCGTCACCGACCGCACGCAAGCGGCCGTCTGGGCCGTACGCAAGGGGCTGGTTTAAGGGCGGCAGGTCTGTCGTTCCCTCACACGCGAGTAGTCTAGCTCAGCGAAGTAAGCGAGCCTGAGGACGTTAGTCCCCAAAATCTTATTTGGCAAAGACACGCCTCAAGGTGCGCATGATCGGTCGAGTTTCCAATGAGTATCCCGCAGGGATTTCAGCCATTAGCCCCGAGTTGAGGAGCGTCAGCGACGACACTCGGGGATAGCGAGCCTAAATCAATATCCATCCCGAAGGGATGGCAGCGCTAGTCGAGGTATTTAGGATCGTACTGTACACCAGCCTTTTGGAGCATCGAAATGAGTTCATCCTTAAATGACTGCGTTCGGTGATGCGTCTCTTGGTTGGCTATGTACCTCTTCACAGCGGGACAAGACGGCGCGCTCACTGTAAACGCCGCATAACCTTCCTGCCAGGCGAAACTTGGCAATTCAATCTCGTTGTGAACCCAAACCGAGGACGCCTTTTTCAGTTCGCGCATCACGTCGGCTAGGCAATGAGTGGCTCGCAGACCCACCAGCAGATGCACGTGATCGGCCACGCCGCCAATTCCCTCGGATTGTCCGCCGAGACCGCGAATCGTGCCGCCAAGATATTCGTGAAGGCGCTCGCGCCAGTTCTCTTCGATCAGTGATTCACGATTTTTCGTCGAAAAAACCAGATGGTAATGCAGACTGAGAAACGTTGATCCCATGATGTCGCCCTGTGCCAAATAATGCTGGCATCCCTGCGGGATGCAATGAGAATGGTATTTTTAATCCGGGGGTGTCGTCGCTAACGCTCCTCAACCCCCGGCTAATGGCTATGATCCCTGCGGGATCGAATTAAACCCATCGTTGCCAATGAGTCATGCACTATCGATTCTCAATCAACTTCGGAGAATTTCCGGAACTAATTGACCTGACTGAACAGCCGTTATAGCGCCAAGTCTCTGTTGCAACTCCGTCTCGTTCAAAATGCCGTCGCGGTATAGTTTCCTAACAAAGTCAGGTCCGGAAAGTTCCCCTTTCGACTTGTTGCATGAGTGGCAAGCGACGACAACATTCCGATAAGAGTTGTCAAAGGTAATTGCTTGAGGGACGATGTGTTCAAGTTCGCATAAAGCCAGAGTCAGTTGCTTGAGACAATAAAAGCACTTACTGTCGTCTCGGACCAAGAGCGCTGTCACATATTGTCTGCCTGTAAAGAAATCGACTGACTCAATATCGATATTGTCAATTTCAACGGCAGGACGTTCCAGACCGGGAATCTCGGAAGGCAGAAGCAAGGACAGAGAGTGACCGATTCTTGAACGATCTTCGATTTGGAGTGCACCCTTTCGGTGCAAACTTCTCAAGGCTTTCCTGACCTTGTCTTCACTAAATCCAAGGGACTTGCTCAATGGGAGTACGGCAAACGTAGCTTTCTCTTTTCCCTCGAGCAGTGTATGGCGTAACAAGTAGAGTGCTCGTTCCCAAGGATCTAGTTGCAAACAAGGTACGAGTACGTCCTCGATATCAGCGTAGACTTGTTCCCATTCGGCGATCAAAGCAAATTTATCCACTCTTAGGCGAGGAGCATTTTCAGAATCTCGATACAGGGTATTATCGACCGCAATCCTTACGGCCGCAAGTTCCCCAGTACCTTCCTTTTCCTTTGGGCGCCTGACCTGTTGCCAATTCGCCACCTCTGTCCGATAATCCGGGATTGCCACTCGACCTGGAGTCTCGCCATGCAGGATAAGCTCCCTTCCGCCACCGCACTTACTTTCGATGACGTGCTGATCGAACCGCGCTACAGCGAAGTGGTACCCTCGGAAGTGGACGTCACTACGCAGCTTACCGAGCGCATCGAACTGCGGATGCCGATTCTCAGTTCGCCGATGGATACCGTCACGGAGAACAAGATGGCCATCTCGCTTGCCCAAGAGGGGGGCCTCGGCGTGATCCATAAAAACATGTCGATCGAGCGGCAGACCGAAGAGGTCGACAAGGTGAAGCGGAGCGCGAATGGTATCATCGTCGACCCCGTGACGTTGCCTCCATCTGCTAGCGTTGCCATCGCCAGGCAGACGATGGACGAATCGAACGTCTCCGGCATTCCGATCACCGAGAAGGGTAAGCTGGTGGGCATTCTCACCCGCCGTGACCTGCGGTTTCTTGAAGACAATAGCCTGCCGATTTCCGAAGTAATGACCGGCGAGCCACTCGTGACAGCACAGGGGACTGTAACGCTTGAGGAAGCTGAGAAGATTTTGATGGCAAAAAAGGTCGAGAAACTGCTGCTCGTTGACGAAGATAACAGACTGACGGGCCTGATTACGATCAAAGACATCGACATGATGCGGCGATTTCCTCAGGCCTGCAAAGATGCCCAAGGGCGCTTGCGTGTCGGTGCGGCGATCGGCGTGTTCGATTTTGAACGAGCCGCGAGCCTTATCGAAAAAGACGTTGATTTCCTGGTGGTGGACAGCGCGCATGGGCACTCGTCGAACGTCATTGAAACAGTCAAACAACTTAAAGCCAAGTGGGACATCCAGATCGTTGCCGGCAATGTGGCGACGGCCGAGGGTTGCCGCGACCTGATCAAAGCGGGTGCCGACGCCGTGAAGGTGGGAATCGGCCCCGGTTCGATCTGCACGACGCGGGTGATCTCGGGAATCGGTGTTCCGCAGATAACAGCAATCATTAATGTCGCTCGCGCGGCGGTGGGATCGAAAGCTCGCATCGTCGCCGACGGGGGCATACGCTTTTCAGGAGATATTACGAAAGCTCTCGCCGCGGGTGCCCACGTTGTGATGTTGGGTGGCTTGCTTGCGGGGTTGGACGAAAGTCCCGGCGAACGCGTCCTGTTCAAGGGCCGCACCTATAAAGCCTATCGAGGCATGGGATCGCTGGGGGCGATGGTCCACGGTTCAAGCGAGCGCTATCGCCAATCGGCGAGTGGCACGAGCAACGGCAAGTTGGTCCCCGAAGGAGTCGAGGGCCGCGTGCCGTACAAGGGTTCGCTGAGTCCTTACCTGTATCAATTGGTGGGGGGCTTGCGGGCGGGAATGGGTTATTGCGGAACGAAAACCATCGAGCAGCTGCGCACGCATGCCCGCTTCATCCAGGTGTCGCCGGCGAGTGTGCGGGAGAATCATCCCCATGATATTGCCATCACGCAGGAAGCACCGAACTACACGGCGGAATTCTCGTCCGGGGAAGAACATTAATCTCGCCCTCCCGCTGGCGTTGGGACTTTTTAGTGCGAACCTCCAGTTCCTGTCAGCGGCCGATTTGCAATGGAGCCGCGCGACAAAAGCACGGCAAGAACTGACTGTTCAAGAACTTGTCGAGCAAGAATTTGATGCGCCGTCTGACGAAGTTACAAACGAAAGCGCAACACCAAGCGACCTTTCGCGTGGGTCGGCTGTCATGGCCGCCGCTTGGGAAGATGACGACGCTCTGGCCGCGGAACTGGAAAAAGCTCCCGCGGAAACCGACCCGGCGAGTGGCGAAAACCGTAGCGTGTTAACTCAGCGGAGTGACGCGAATCCACTCAACACAGTCGATCCTTTTGAAACTGATGATCGCACGGCCCAATTGCCGGACGATCTTTTCGATGAGCCGGCCGGCGAGCCAATTCCGCAGCTTGAAGAGCGGATCGATGCTATTGAAGATGCCGTTGAGAACGAAATTGATCGCCGCGGCCGCGAGCCGGCAAAGCTCGTCCAAGAACCTGAAAACCAAGAGCCTGAAAACTTAGCTGAAGTGCCCTCTGAC
>JBGTMM010000397.1:0-5342 GCA_041743635.1 Bythopirellula sp. | reverse complement strand
GCGCGTCGGCGAAACAACCGATCGCGTGGAAAACGCGACGGCTGAGGCCATTAAAGGTAGGATTGAAAGCCCGTTTTTGGGTGGCCGACCTAGAGGAAAAGAGAAGACCTTAAGTTCATCGCTAGTTGAGTTGTACCCAGAAACGGTGGGCTACATTCAGCATATCGACATCAAAGCCCTCGCCAATTTTACGGAGAAGCACGTGTGCCAGCTCTATGTTGACACGCTGCCTGGTGCTTTTGTTCATCCAGCTCGGCGGCTGCTTAGCGTTAATCTATCGGACGCTGGAGAACTAGAAAATCTTCGATCCGCGTTTTCAATCGATGACGAACGCAGTTTCGATCAGGATCCGCGATTTGGACTTGTCGTCCTCGCCGAAATCGCTTCACGGGCACTCTCCCCCGCCATGAATGATCCCGGCACTGCCATTGATGTCATTGGTCGCGGTGTAAGGCTGCTTTCACTTTGGCGAGATTGCCCAACTCAACTGGACGAGGAAAAAATTGCGTTTCCAAACGTTTGGGTGCCTCCCTTGGAAGTCGACGATTTGTTTGACGATGTCTATATGAGCATCGCCCGCGATGGAGCGGGTTTGTTTGAAGTTCAGATCCGTTTGCAGAAAGCGCTATTGGCGCTGGCGATGCTGGGCGATCAGCGATATAAAGCAAACGCGGCCAGACTCTCGCAGATTGCGCTCGAACTTGCCGAAGCTACCATTGAGATCAATGAACAAAAAACTATTCTCGCTGACGTAAGTCGGCAGATCCGTGAAATGGCTGACTGAAGCGGCAACGCTTATGTTCCTTATCGAGGAGTACCGATTTTATGTTACCTCAAGCCCAGCAACTCATCGAAGCCGCGATCGCCATTCGCAAGAATGCTTACGCGCCGTATTCCAAGTTTCTCGTCGGGTCGGCGGTCCTCACCGATGACGGCACCGTCTTTACGGGAACGAATGTCGAAAACGCATCCTATGGACTGGCGATTTGTGCCGAGCGTGTCGCTGCGAGTGCGGCCGTTGCGTCGGGGCATCGCAAGATCACTGCCGTGGCCGTCGCGACGCAGGGGGGTGCATCCCCTTGCGGCGCGTGTCGGCAGTTTCTCGCCGAATTCGGCGACAGCATGGACGTTTTATTGGTCGACATCGACAATCCGCAACATCTGCAGACCAATAGCCTTGATAAGCTGCTGCCCGCGCAGTTTCACTTGAAAATGGAGTGAACTACAGCACGTGCGTTTCGCGGGTCATTTGTTCGTGACGCTTGATATCTTCGTCTTCGAGCGCCGCGAGATAGGGTAGATTGCGATACATGTCTTCGTAGTCGAGACCGTAGCCAACAACGAATTCGTCAGGAATGTCGAACGCTGTAAAGTCGGGCTCGTAGTCTGCTTCCTGTCGGCCCCGCTTGCGCAAGAGTACCGCGGACTTTACTGATTTGGGATGAAACTCATGCAGCTTTTCAACGACATTTTTAAGGGTGTGGCCCGTGTCGAAAATATCATCCACCAACAGCACGTCGCGGCCGGAAATGTCGAGCATGAGTTCTGAATTGATGATCAAGTCACTGCGCTCGGTGCTCGCGCCGCGGTAGCTGGAAGCTTGGATCACGCCGACGCGCATCGGTTGCTCGATCGCGCGGATCAAATCGGCGAGCAGGACCACGCTGCCGGTCAGCACTCCCACAATCGTGAGTTGCCGCCCTTCGTAGACCTTTTCGATTTTGGCGGCCATGGCCGCCACTCCGCGATGCAGGGTAGCCTTGTCGTAGAGAGTTTTCATGATCGCCAATCCTTGCAGCAAAGTGAAAATCGAACG
This sequence comes from Bythopirellula sp., assembly GCA_041743635.1. GTDB lineage: Bacteria > Planctomycetota > Planctomycetia > Pirellulales > Lacipirellulaceae > Bythopirellula. The sequence continues at coordinate 3,526 of JBGTMM010000397.1, read as the reverse complement.
TGAGCCCATAATGGCAATGCGGCTAAACCACTGTTTTACAGCAACAACCCGGCGAAACAAGCCGTCAGAAAACTGGCCAAAGTGCCCACGAGCATGGCTCGCAATCCAAGTCTCGCCAGATCGCCGCGGCGCTCGGGGGCTATGCCGCCAATGCCGCCAAGTTGGATACCGATTGAGCTAAAATTCGCAAAGCCGCAAAGGGCGAACATCATGATCTCGCGGGTGCGGTCGCTAATCTGCACCACGCTTTCGGGGGCATCCCATTCAGACAGTCGTCCATAAGCCACGAATTCGTTCGTGGCCATCTTCAGACCCATCAATTGTCCGGCTGCCGCGCAGTCTTGTGTTTCAATGCCGATCAACCAAGCGATTGGATAGAACAAATAACCGAGTGCAGCTTCCAAGGACCAAATACCCGTTGTCTCGGGGGCCACATAGCCGAAAAATCCTCCGAGCCAGGCTAGTAATCCGTTGACCACCGCGATTAGTGCAAGAAACACGATGAGCATGGCTCCCACGTTGAGTGCAAGTTGCAAACCGCCGATGGCTCCCACGGCAATAGATTCCAGTACGTTGGCGCTTTCGTCCTCGATTTCGATTTTGACGGAACCTCGGGTCTTGGGTTCTCCCAGTTCCGGAAGAACAATTTTAGCCAACAACAAACCACCAGGGGCATTGATGACCGACGCGGAGAGTAAATTCCCCGCGTCAAAACCCATCGAAGCCAGCGCTGCTAACACACCGCCTGCCATCGTGGCAAATCCGCCAATCATCACGGCATTCAATTCCGACATGGTCATGGAATTGATATAAGGTCGAATCACCAGCGGTGCTTCGGTTTGTCCGACAAACACGTTGGCCGTCGCGGAGAGAGTTTCCGCTCCTGAAGTGCCCATAATCTTTTGCATCAAGACGGCCATCACTCCGACAACCTTTTGCATGACGCCGTAGTAATAAAAAATCGACATAAAAGCCGAGAAAAAGATAATGGTGGGTAACACCTTAAACGCGAAAAAGTGTTCGGCATAGTTTTCGCCAAAGACAAAGCTTGTCCCAGACCCAACACAGTCGAGCAAGCTCACAAAAATATTGTCCACCTGATCAAACAACCATTTTCCTTGGCTAGTTTTCAGAAAAACGACGGCAAACACGAGCTGCAACAACAAGCCGCAAATAACCGTCTTCCAAGGAAACTTGTCCTTGTGAGAGCTCATTGCCCAGGCAAGTGCCAAAATCGCAAATATGCCAAATATGCTGGTCAAATTTTGCATAAACGACTTTCGGAACTAGTGTCAATGGCCTGGAAATTCAGTGCGGATTGACGGTGTTAAAAATGCGGTCGCCGGCGTCGCCTAGACCCGGGACGATATATTTGCGGTCGTTGAGAATCGGATCGACCACACAGACGAAAATTTGCGCTTCGGGGAACTCCGCCGTCACGGCGTTGACCCCGTCTTGCGAGGCAATGAGCGAGACGACCTTCACTTGTTTGACGCCCCAATCACGCAGCGTCGTCAACACGGCCATCACCGAGCCCCCAGTAGCCAACATCGGATCGAGCACCATCGCCACGTCGACGGGGGACTCGGGCGGTAACTTGTCGTAGTACCGCACGGGTTGGGCTGTTTCTTCGTCCCGGTACAACCCCAAGTGCCAGACCTCGGCGGTCGGCACTAAATCGAGCACGGGGTCAACCATCCCCAAGCCAGCCCGCAAGATGGGAATCAACCCCACGCGCTCGGCGAGCTCCACGCCATCGGTTTCCTCAAGCGGCGTTTGCACCCGTGTTTGCTCAAGGTGCAAATCTTTGGTTGCTTCATAGGCAATTAAAGCCGCGAGCCGCCTCACCGAAGCGCGAAACAACGAGGGTTGCGTCGCCTTGTTCCGCAGCTTGGTCAGATGCACCTGAACGAGCGGGTGATTGACCACCGTCACGCCGCCAACGCCAGAGTTCGTAGAAGTGAAGGCCGAGCGATCCATTGTTTTGTCCAAGGTAGTGCTGGGCATCTGTGAAATCTCAACAGAGGGGCCAGGGTATGAGAAGGGCCCATTCTAATCGACCCAATTCTAATACGCCCAGTATGCGGTGAGAAGCAGCGGAGCACTGCGAGTTGGGAATTTGCACTGTCACACGCCAATCTGGCAATGTTCAAGCATTTCTGTCGGCGTACAGACATAACTCACGAGAAACGGCCCGAATTCGGCATAGCGGGCACTCGCCTCGTCAAATCGCATCCGGTAGACAATGTCCTTAAGATATTCGGGATTCGCGGCCCAGAGCGTGACTCCCCACTCCCAGTCATCCAGGCCGAGGCCCACGGTGATGAGTTGGCTCACCTTGCCCGCGAAGGCCATCCCGCTGCGGGCGTGTTCGCTCATCAGGGCGTTGCGGTCGGTTTTGCTGAGCGTGAACCAGTTCTCGCCGACCTTGCGTTTCTTATTCATCGGATAAAAACACGTGTTCGGGTAGGCGGGAAAATCGGGCGTAAGCCGCTGGCGGTTCATCCCTTCGAGCCGCCCGGCGTAGCCCTCGACCTTGGCGGCATAAGTTTCACTGTTGGCGGTTTCACCTTCGGCGATTAACCGTTCGCTAAATTGCTCCACGGAAGGCACATATTCGCTGATTTCGGTCATCGAAACGAAGGAATACCCCGGAACAAGCGCTCGTCCGAGCGGCGAAGCGAGAAGTCGTTGATTGACCCGTTCCACCTTCAGTGGGTCCGGATCCATGAGCATCAAGCCAAAGTCGGCTTTATGCCCACTGACAACCGAAGTTTGCAGACGCAAGGGGGCGTCGTTACCCGCGGGGTTGAGCACTGCAATTATTGCGGCAATGCCAGCCGTGATTTCCGCTGCCGACAACTGAGCGAGTGCGGCGCGATTCCACGAGTAGTAGAGATGGCTCGAGTGCCAACCTCCCGCGGCAGGAGACAGCGAGGTCTCTGTAGGAGTTGAAGATACGTGCGGGCGACTCATGATGGCGACCGAGAAGGCGAAACAAATGGAGCAAGTGAGCAAAGTCTGTCCGCATCGTAGCAAATCTCCCATGTGGGTGGTAAGGGGTGGCAAAACCGAGACTACGGCTCTTCCTTGAGCGCCTCTTGGGCATCCTCCCATTTAGTGAGAAAAACATCCTGCACGCTTGGATCAAGTTGATTTACAAAATTACGAGGCAATAGCAATGTCTGAATTAATCGCTGCACGTCGTTCAGATCACCTCCTCGGTGTGCCGCGCGCCCAGACGCCAGTTTCAGTTCGATCAGCCGAGACAGCTCCAGCACCTGAGCACCTTCGATCACTTCGCTCGCCAGTGCTGGGTCGGGAAACGCAATCGGTCCCGGTTTGCCGTCGCCGGGATACTGACCCGTGACAAGAAAGTCGATCATTACGCCGGTGACGGCGTCGCGCAGATTCTTGCTCTTTTCAAAAGGGCGCACATAGCCCAAGCCTTCGAGTGAATCGTGAATTCGCTTGAGCCCATCCGCGGTCACGAGTACATCCACATCTTCCGTGAACCGCCGATAGC
>JBGTMM010000396.1:0-3103 GCA_041743635.1 Bythopirellula sp. | reverse complement strand
TGCCCGCGATTCGGGACTTGATCTTGCCAATGTTGTCGTTTGTCGCGATAGTCGCGCCGCTTGTGAGCTGCTGGCCTGCAGGTTGCTGCCGGGGGATACGGTGCTCTTGTTGGGTATCGATCAAGAGAGTTGCGACCGTTTGGTCGATTTGCTCGACGAGCGTGCGCGGTTCACCTTATCCGCCGCGGCCTGAGCAATTTGAAATCATGCGAGAAAACTGTTGAAGCTTCATCGTTAGTTTGTTGGATTGCGGGGTTTGACAAACTGCCCTCCCTGGGGTCGGAGCATTCAAACCTGTCCGAGGCAACTTCTGGGTCAGTTGCCTGACAGGTGCTTCACGATGAAGCTTATGTCTGAGCGCCGGGGTAACGCATCGCGTTGCCCCGGTTGCTCAGCGGATTTTCAACATCACCCGTAGTTTATTGCTGCCATGACTGCATCACCTCATATCATGTTCGCTGGTGGTGGGGCACAGGGACAATTGTTTCCCGGAATCGCCGTGGCGACGCACCTCGCCGAGCAGCTTCCCCAGGCAGCCATTTCTTTTGCCGGTCCAGGGCGTTGCCGTGAAAAACACTCGGTTCGCACCGCCGGTTATCAGTACGTGACCGTGCCGTCGCAACCCTTGCCGCATAATCCAATGCAGGCGTTGCGGTTCGTGACCGATAACATTGTCGGCTACTGTGCCGCGAAATGGATTCTGCGCGAGCAGCAGGTGACGCTCGTCGTGGGCTTGGGTGGCCATACCAGCACCGCCGTCGTGCGTGCCGCCGCGGAACGAGGCATCCCGTTTATCATGCTGGAGCAAAACTCGGTGCCAAGCCGCACCACGCGCTGGTTGGCGCGAGCCGCTCGCATGGTCTGCGTGGCTTTTGAAGAAACAAAGCCCCATCTGCACATACAAGCTCCCGTGAAGGTGACAGGCAATCCGGTCCGACCAGCCTTCGAGGCATTATTCTCACGGCTTCAACAAAAACGTTCCGCTAACGGCGGTTCTGGCAATCCAAGTCGTCAGAAGCGAATCGTGGTTCTTGGCGGGGCAGGGGGTGCGCGTTCGCTCAATGAGTCAATCCCCTCTGCCTTGAAGCAGCTCGGCGATTGCCTCGTCGACTGGCAGATCGTACATCAAACGGGCGAAGGACAACTGCAGGAAACTGAACGTCGCTACCGTCAACTCGGTGTTTCGGCTTTGGCCGTGACGTACATTGACGAGATTGCGTCGGTGATGTTTGAAAGTGATTTGGTTGTTTGCCGGTCGAGCGGCACGACGCTTGCCGAACTCGCGCTCGCCGGGGTGCCGGCTGTATTGGTGCCCTATGCCCACTCGCGCGAGGATCAACAGTTGGCCAATGCCAAAGTCTACGCTGCCTCGCGGGCCTGTCGGTTAATCGATGAAACGTCGCAAGCTGGTTCACTCGATAAGGCGTTAGCTCGTGAGCTCACTCCGATGATCATGGATGAGAACGTGCGTAAGACCATGGCCCTCAATATGCGGGGGTTGGCTCGGCCCCAGGCTTCCGCGGAAATCGCCACGGCGATTCGAGAGGCGCTGCTCGTTACTCGAGGCAGCATGGCTGCTTAATCTTTTTCTAATGCCCGTAAATATCTTCAGTCACCTTACCACGAAAAGTCCAATAGACGATGGCCGTGTAAGTGATCACCAATGGCATGCCGATCAGGGCAAATATGAGAATAATTCCTAACGCTTTCTGACTCGATGCGGCATTGTAAATGGTCAAACTGTGGGCAGGATCGTTACTCGCGGTGACGAGGTTGGGGAACAAGGCGACCCCCACCAGTGTTACCTGACAAGCGATTCCCAGCGCGGACGATAAAAAAGCTTGGCCAATTTTCTTGAAGTAAATACAACGCGGAATGTTGGCCATCGCCAGCACGTTGAGCACCACCACGCCGATGGCCCAAGGGGCCTCGTGGAAGTTGGCGGTGGCACGAGGAATTTCCACGAGCGTGTAAATTGTTGCCAGATTCCAAAGCACTAGGTAAATGCCCCAGGCGTGCCAAATCCAACCGTAAAACAGCCGTTGCGTCCCGCCGGCGGTTTTTAAGTGCAAATACAAGCCGCCATGCAGCGCGAACATGGCAACCGTGAGCAGTCCCACTAGAACCGAATAAGGCCGCAGCAGGTCGTGTAGGCCCCCGATAAATTCGCCCCGCTCGTTGAGAGGAATTCCCAATAGCCCGTTAGCAGTGGTCACGCCGAACAAAAAGCTGGACACGACACTGGAACCAAAGAAGGCGAAATCCCAGAGTTTACGCCACCGGGCGGAATTGACCTTGTTGCGGAACTCGAGACTCACGCCCCGGAAAATCAAGCAGAACAAGAGCAGCATGAAGGGCGTGTAGAACGCCGAAAAAATTGTGGCATAGGCTTCGGGAAACGCGGCCCACAATACGCCGCCAAACACCACCAGCCAGACTTCGTTGCCGTCCCAAATGGGGCCGATGGAACTCATCAGCAGGCGGCGTTCTTCGTCGCTACGAGCCAAGGGGTACAGAATTCCCACGCCAAAATCAAACCCGTCGAGAATCGCATAGCCCGCCAGCAAAAGTCCCAGCAGCACAAACCAAATCAGATTGAGATCCATAAGTATGGCCTTATTTCTTTTTCGCATCCGTGAGCGATTCGCGATGTTCCACCCGCGCACCCGCGGCACCCAATGCGCCGCCACGTTTATCGATCGTGACTTCCGTGGCCACCGCCTCGGGCCCCGCGGTGATCTTCTGATGCAAGACGTAGATCCAGATGATAAACAGCAAAATGTAAATCACCGTGAACATCACAATCGAGCCCACCACTTGTTCGGCAGTGATGGCGGCTGAAACCGCTTTGGTCGTGCGGAGGCCTTCACTTTCGGCGTAAACAAATTGACCGGCGTCGTTGATGACCCGCTCGCCATTTTCGGTCTTCTCAAAGGGTGGATACACAATCCATGGCTGCCGACCCACCTCGGCGGCCACCCAACCCGCTTCGTTCGCAATAAACGCGGGGATCACCGCCCACACGAAGACCCACATCAACCAACGCCGCTGAAACAGTGAATCCCGCAGCCGCAATACAGTGGCCAGCAGCGTGATCAAAATA
>JBGTMM010000395.1:0-3508 GCA_041743635.1 Bythopirellula sp. | reverse complement strand
TGCCGGTGATGCGAATCGGGTGGATATGGCCGCGGGTGTGCGTCCCACGGAGGAACCGTTGGGGCCGACGGATTCGCCGAATCTGCGAACCGAGACGGCGGGTGGTGGTGTCAATAAATAGCGCGTAGCCGGACCGCAACGCGGTCCGGGACCCGGAGGGCGTGGCCCTCCGGCTAGGGGTGATGATGTCTGAACCACAACGACAACTTGGTTGGCCGGCGGCGGCGTCGCTGATCGCGGCGATGGTTGGCGCGGCGGCGGCCGCGCTGGCCATGGGGAGCGACGCTGCTGACAAGAATCCGTTGTTGGATGAAAGTCGTTACGCCTCGGCGCGCGAGATCAGCGAAGTGAAGGCGCGGCTCACGGCGATTGAGGTTTCGACCCAACAGTTGCGCACCGAGTTGCGGAGCGACATCAAGGAGGTGCGCGATATGTTGGGGCAGTTGGTGGGGGAGAGGTGAGTCGTAATTACCGGTCATTCTGAGGGAGCCTCGGCGACCGAAGAATCTGTGTTCAAGCGTCGCACGTTTTCCATGCGTGTTCGGATGGAAGCTAGATTCTTCGGTCGCTAAGGCTCCCTCAGAATGACACTTACAGGAGAAACTCTTGTGCAGATTCGTGATCGTGTGAAGGAACTTCGTCGGGTGCGGGCGAGTGAGCTTGCGCCGAATCCGCGCAACTGGCGAACCCACCCCGATGCGCAGCGGGATGCCCTGCGGGGCGTGCTGGCCGAGGTGGGTTACGCCGATGCGCTGCTCGCGCGGGAGCTGCCCGATGGTCGGCTCGAACTGGTCGATGGCCACTTGCGTGCCGAGACCACGCCGGACGCTTTGGTGCCGGTGTTGGTGCTCGACGTGAATGAGGCCGAGGCGATCAAGATTATGCTCACGCACGATCCGCTCGCGGCGCTGGCTGGGGTCGACATGGAGCGGCTCAGTGATTTGCTCGGCGACTGCGACATCCAGAATCCGCAGGTGATGAGCATGCTTGCTGAGTTGGAAGAAGGCGTGCGGCAGGCCGACCAAGCGTTTGCTGATCCCAGCGACCGCCCCGAGGTGGTAATTCCGGAAGCCTACCAGGTGGTCGTTGAATGTGCCGACGAGGCAGAGCAGCAGAAATTTTACGAGCGGATGCGCGGAGAGGGATACCGATGCCGGGTGTTGACGTTGTAAGTGGGGGCTGGGAGTTGGGGGCTGGGGGCTGGTGAAGAAATGTAGCCAGCCCCCAGATCCCAGCCCCCAATCCCCGACAAGGAGAATTAACGTGACGAAAGTGGATGTGCAAGTTTCTTGCCCCGTGTTCGATTCGTTTCGCGTGCAGCAAGTGGCGGGGATGTTTGATGTGTCGCTCGCGGAAAAGTGTAGCGAACGCTTCAGCGTGGAATTGCCGACGCCGGAGGAGCATTGGGACGTGGGTTTGATTGTCGGCCCTTCTGGAAGCGGCAAGAGCACCATCGCGCGCGAGTTTTTCAGCGAGGAATTGTACGGCGAATCCGAGTGGCCCACCGACAAGGCAGTTGTCGATTGCTTTGGTGAGTTGCCGGTCCACCAGGTCGTGGAACTTTTCACGGCCGTGGGATTTAGTTCGCCGCCTTCCTGGGTGAAACCGTATCAGGTGCTCAGTTGCGGCGAGCGGTTTCGATGTGATTTGGCAAAGGCTTTGTCAAATGCGGAGTTCGGATTGCGGAATGCGGAATGTAAGACATCCGAATTCTTCGATTCCGCACTTCGCAATCCGCATTCCGAATTTCCCCTTGTTGTTTTCGACGAATTCACCAGCGTTGTGGATCGCAATGTGGCGAAGGCGTGTTCGACTGCGATTGCCAATGGCATCCGCCGGGGCAACATTCCTTGCCGGTTCGTTGCCGTCACTTGCCACTATGACGTGGCCGAGTGGTTGGAAGCGGATTGGGTGCTGGACATGGCAACGGGTCGGCTAGAACGGAGGCGGCTTCGGCGGCCGAGGATCGACGTGGAAATCTATCGCTGCCAAATGGCTGCGTGGCAATTGTTTGCGCGACATCACTATCTGAGCGGCTCGCTCGCGCCGGGGGCGCGTTGTTACTTGGCGACGTGGAACGGTGAACCGGTGACGTTTTGCGCGACGCTTCCGCTGATCACGCGAAAAAATCATCGCCGGTTCACGCGGATCGTGACCTTGCCGGATTACCAGGGGATGGGGATCGGCATGAAGGTCGTCGCGGCGGTGGCGTCGCTGCATCGGCAAGAGGGATTGCGGATCAATGTCACGAGCAGCCATCCCGCACTGATTCGCCACTGCAAACATTCTGCCCTGTGGAGAACGGTGAACGTCAGGAAGGCGGGATCAAGTCCGCGTGGCACGGGGCGGTTTAAGCAATATCGCGGCGCCACGGGACGGGCGGTGGTGTCGTTTGAGTATGTGGGGGAGTAGGTGAGTAGGTGAGTAAGGAGACGCAGGATGAGTACCGAGGAACTTGCGGAAGAAAAAGCGACTTTGCGGGCGATGGCCGCGATGGGTTGCGATCGTGAGATGGCGGCCAAGGCTGTGGGTTGGACCATTAGCCAACTTCGGCAAGTTTTGCGTGATGATCCGGAGTTTGCCCAAGCGCTTTTACGCGCCGAGGGACAGGCGGAATTCCAGCGGATGCGGAATCTGCACAGTGCCACCAAAGACGACAAGAATTGGCGGGCCGCGACCTGGTGGCTCGAGCGGCGGGCCCAGAATCGCTACGCCCGGCGATCACGCAAATTGACCACCGCCGAGATTCAGGAACTCATCGATGAGTTGGTCGACATCGTGTTTGCCGACGTGACGCGCGAAGCAGATCGCGAGCGGCTCGTGATTAGTTTGGCCACGTTAGCGCTAAGTTTGGAACATGATGCGGGCGGACTGCCGCCGGAAGCCTTGCTGGTTCAGGAAGACAAAGCGACAAGGGAAACGGAGAAGAGCGAATGAGCTTCAAGGGGAGTGGGTATTTTTTTACGAAGGCTTATCGCTGGGTGTCGCAGTTGGCGATGATTGCCATGTGGCTCTCATGCGCCATCAAAACACGCGGACGGCAACAGAAACACGCGAGGCTGCGAGTGGGCCAGAATACCTTGGAGTGGGGGCGGCACTACTTGCCGGCTCATTTTCGCAAAGAGCCTTCGCAGATGCACGTCTGGCTGGGGGGGCAACTCGACACGCTGCACCAAGTCCGGGGGACGAAGCTCAATGTGATCGGGCCGCGCGGCGGGGCGAAGTCGACCATCGGCACGCTCTGTTATGTGCTGCGCGCCGCGGTCGAGGGCTGGGAACCGTACATCTGGGTGATCTCCGACACGATGACGCAGGCGCAAACGCATTTGGACAACATCAAGGCGGAGTTGGAGTCGAACATCCTGTTGGCGGAACACTATCCCAACGCGCGATGTAAGGAACGGGGAACCGGCGGCAATCGCATCAAGCTCACCAACGGCACGGTGATTGAATCGTTCGGCACGGGGCAGGGACTGCGAGGTCGGCGGATTGAGGCAGCGCGGCCTTC
>JBGTMM010000394.1:0-2399 GCA_041743635.1 Bythopirellula sp. | reverse complement strand
GCGCGACTTTGTGATAAAAATATGGCACGCCGTTAAGCACCGTGGGTTGCACAAGTTGGCAATCCCTGAGAATCGTGTCGCGATTTTCGGCCAGCACGATCCGCGTGCCGCGAGCGATCCAAGTGTACAAATCGCATGTGCGGGCATAGATATGGCTCAAGGGTAAAAAGCAGAGCCGCGTTTCTTCATGCGGCGAGCCCACCGCCTCGGTCGTGGCGATCGCATTGGTGGCGAGGTTGCCGTGGCTGAGCATCACTCCGCGGGGATGGCCGGTCGTGCCCGAAGTGAACAGAATCGTCGCCAGGTCGGTGAATTGGGGATTGGGGACTGGGGATTGGGGATTGGAGGAATGCCTGAGCGAGTCGCTGTGTGTCACGCATATTACGTTTTCACTTTTGAGAAAACTCGGTTGATTGGCTACAACCAAGAGCGTCGCATCGGCAAGCTGCAACTGCTCGGCGGCTTGCGCGGACGGGAGTGACGCGTGCAGCGGCACATGCACGGCACCGAGGGAAAGTATGGCAAGGTCCGTGAGAATCCATTCATAGCTGTTGGGGGCAAACTGGACGACGCGGTCAGTCGTTTTAACCCCTGCCGCTTGCAAGCCGGCTATCACCCGCCGCACGTCGGCGTCGACTTGACGCCAGTTTTTCCAGGAGAGTTCGCCATCGCAAATGATTCCCACTGCCGGCTGCTCACCGACGCGGGCGACGGTGGTAGCGAACAGCGATGGAATGGTGAGATCTTTGGGTGTCGTCATGAGAATCACCCTGCCATGTACGATGAAACGCCTACGCTCGCAATTGCCCGCCGAGTTCTTTCCCTAGCGCCGCCACGACCGTATCCCGAAGTTTGTCGGCTTCTTCGTTGGTAAGCGTGCTGGTCGCCGAACGGAGTTGGATTGAGAAAAGCAAGCTTTTCTTGCCCAAACCGATTTTGTCCGCGCTGCGGTACTCTTCTTGAAAGGACAAGCTCTCGAGCAATTCGCCGCAACCTTGCCGGACAATTTGTTCGACGTCGGCCCAGCGAACATTTTCGTCGACCACAATATTCATATCCCGCGCCACCGGCGGGTAGGGCGACAACTCCACCGCCCGCCGCACCAGCACCGCCGCGTCAATCAGCAAGCCGAGGTCGATCTCGGCAACGGTCGTTTCGCCACGCAGTTCAAATTGTTCGCGCGAAGGCTGGCTCACCACGCCGAGATAACCGAGCAGCTTTCCATCCAACTTGAGTTCTGCCCCCTGCCCTGGCGTAAAGAAGGGCGTGTCATACGCTTGGGCGGAAAGTTCGGCACCCGGCGCGACTATGTCCAGCAGCGCTTCCAACACCCCTTTGAGTTCCCTGAAGCCGCTGCCGCTGGTGAGACCCAGCATCCGCCGTTGATCCGGCAGGATACCCGTTTGTGGCAAATAGATGTTGGCGATCTCGAACAATTCAATCACGCAGTTGGAGAGTGTTTCATTGGTCCGGCGGGCCGTGAGCAGGCTCGGCAGCAAGCTCTGCCGCAAGTAATTGGCCCGCCGCAAGACTGGCGTGCTGGTGGCGAGTGGCTCCGCGGTGGACCATGGCCGAAACGCATCAACCCATTCCCGTTCGACGGCGCTGATGGTCATCGCTTCGTCGAAACCCAAGGCGGCGATGCAATCGCGAACTTGATCGAGCACGCGGTCTTCACGACTTCGGGTCGAAGCGACCATCTTTACGCCGGCATCCTCGGGAATTTCGTCGAAGCCATAAATGCGGCCGACTTCCTCCACGAGGTCAATTTCACGGGTGAGATCGGCCCGCCAACTCGGCGGCACCACTTTCACGCATTCGCCGCAGGCGTGAGTTTCTTCATTGCCAAGGGCCGTGAGTATCTGCCGCACGCGTTCGTCGGGAATTTTGATTCCGAGCACGCGCTGCAATTGGCCGAAGCGGAGTTTTACCTGCTCGCGCGGCGGTGGCTGTTCCCCGACTTCGATCACCCCCGCAGCCAGTTCGCCCCCGGCGAACTCCAAAATCAGCTCGCAACAACGGCGGCTCGCCCAGTCGATTCCTTCAGGATCGACTCCCCGCTCGAAGCGGTACGACGAAGGACTGTGCAAATGCAACCGCCGCGCCGTGTTGCGGACCGAAAGCTGCGCGAAATCCGCCGACTCGATTATTAGGTCGGTCGTCGCATCGGTGACTTCGCTGGTGGCCCCACCCATCACACCCGCAAGCGCGACCGCCTTCTCGCCGTCGGCAATGACGCAAGTGTCGGCACTAAGGTCGTAAGTTTGGTGGTTGATGGCCGTGAACTTTTCGCCCACATTCGCCCGGCGAACGATGATCTTGCCACCCGTGAGCAGCTTGAAATCAAACGCGTGCAGCGGTTGGCCACACTCCAGCATCACGTAGTTGGAAATATCAAC
>JBGTMM010000393.1:0-2654 GCA_041743635.1 Bythopirellula sp. | reverse complement strand
GAATATAAAAAGTCGTTTCCGAGCTTCCCATTAAGAGGGTCGCCACATTGCCAATAAAACTGTCGGTGCCGTGCACATCGTAAATTTCGAGTAATACGCCGCGAGCTCCGCTGCCCGAGAGGGGTCGAACGAGCGCAAGCGGAATCAGCTCGAGCGATTCGCCGTATTCGCCGAGGCCCACTTGGTTGAGGCACCACATCCCCGCGAGCTTGATGTCCTCGAACGCGCCGCTGGCGGTGAAGACTTTGATGATGAACAGAATCGCCACCAGATAAGGAATGATTGTCACGGCGACGGTAAACCCCTCCTTCGCACCCGTGATAAAGGACTCGTACATCGGCACTTGCTTGTGCCAACCCCACATTAAAATCAGCAGAATCACCGTGGGAATCGCCCACTGGCTGCACACTTCCATGATGGCGAAAAAGTCGTTCATGTGGACCCCTCGCTTTTCGTCGAATTCACTTCACTCTCACGGGCTGGCAGAGCATACCGGGGTGATTTGCTCAAAGCCCTCGTGACGAGAATCGCCACGAAGGTGCTTAAAAACGTGGACAAAATAATGGGCATCAAGGGCCCCACGGGATCTTCGCTCCCTTTGAGCACTCGATAGCCGATCAAGGTAAACGGTATCAAAACGACGCTGCTCGTGTTGATCGCCAGAAACATCGCCATCGAATTCGTGGCGGTGTCTTTGTGGGGATTGAGCGTTTGCAATTCTTCCATCGCCTTGAGTCCCAGCGGCGTCGCGGCGTTGTCGAGTCCCAGCATATTGGCCGACAGGTTCATGAGGATCGCCCCTTGGGCGGGATGGCCGTCGGGCCCCTCGGGGAACAGCCAGCGCATTAAAGGCCGCAAGAGTCGCGCAAGCGCCGCGACCATTCCCGAATCTTGAGCGATTTGCAAGAGGCCCAACCACAACGCCATGATGCCGATAAGCCCAATGCAAATTTCGACGGCCGTCGTGGCGGATTCGATGGTGGCCGCGTTGAGGTCTTTGCCCATCTCGCGCAAGTTCCGCCGGTCACCTGCATCGACAACAGATGCGGGAGCAACTTCGTCGGTCTCTGCTGCAGTAGCGGCAGTTGCTTCAGCGGCCGCTTGAATCGCTGCGGAAGAGTGGCCCGCCCAACTGTTCCAGGCCCCTTTGCCGAACCCATAGAGGATGCCGATGACCAGCATTCCGAACCAAATCTTGTTAAGCATGGATTCTGATTCCTCGCGGAGTACAGAGATACGTGTCATTCTGAAGGAGCTTAGGCGACTGAAGAATCTGTGTTCACCCTTCACACGCTTTGCCATGGGTGAGAGAGTTTTTTGGCCAGATCCTTCGGTCGGCAAGCCTCCCTCAGGATGACATTTCGCAAGAGACGCCCTCCCTAGCTTAGCAAGAGTCCGACAAAAAACACTACTTTGCCTCTCGAAAATGCGCAGGTTGCCAACTAGAATTGAGCTTGTCTCCACTATTGGCCAGATTTCTCTGAATTCTTCGCTAGTTGGCACGTCTATGGAAAAAAATCGCGTTCGCCAGGTGGCCGTGCTCGTCGAAACCGAGGATAGCTGGGGCTGCAGCGTCATTCACGGCATCGCCGACTATTCGCAGGACCACGGCCATTGGAATCTGCTGATCGATCCGCGCGACCACGAGCAGCGCTCAATGCTGCCCGATCTTTGGGCGGGCGACGGCATCATCGCGCGCATCGGCAATCGCACGCAGCTCGACCAAATAAGTAGCCGGCCCGAGCCGAAGATCAACGTCGACACCGTCTTCGAGGGGCTCGACGGCATTTACGACGTGATCACCGACGACGAACAACGCGCGGACTTGGCTCTCGCTCATTTACGCGATCGAGGTTTCGAGGAGTTCGCCTATTTTGCCCCTCCGAGCCTCAAGTATTCTAGCCGTCGCGGGGAAGCCTTCATTGAAGCCGTCACCAAGGCCGGTTACCGTTGCCGGGAGTACAAACCCGGCTACCGCGTCGGTCGCAAGATCGGCTGGGAAGAACAGCAGCGCCGCGTGAGCCGCTGGCTCAAATCGCTGCCAAGGCCGGTCGCTATTTTCACCGTCGATGCCAACCGCGGGCGCCAGCTTACCGAGATTTGCTATTTGAGCGGCATCCGCGTGCCCGATCACGTGGCGATTCTCGCGGGCGACACCGACGAACTGATGTGTAGTGTTTCCACACCACCTCTCTCCAGCATTGCCTTGGCCGGGCGGCGGATCGGCTACGAGGCGGCAGCGCTCTTGGACCGTCTGATGGAAGGCGAAAAACCGTCGCGCAAAACGTACAAAATTCCACCCCAAGGGGTCATGAGCCGCCAATCGACCGACATCCTCGCGATCGACGATGAATCGATGGTGCGCGCCCTGCGATTCATTCAGACTCACGCCTTCCAGGACATCGTCGTGAAAGATATCTTGAACGAGGTCCCCATCTCGCGGCGGAGTCTGGAGATTCAGTTCCAGCACTATCTGGGCCGTTCCCCTGCCGAAGAAATCCGCCGCGTAAGGTTGGAAAAAGGCAAGGATCTGCTCGCCCGCTCCGACTTCTCGATCGGCGAAATCGCGGTCGCCTGCGGCTTCGCCAACACCACCCGCTTCGGCGTCGCCTTCCGCAAACGCTACGGCCAAACGCCGCTGGCCTATCGCAAAC
>JBGTMM010000392.1:0-7369 GCA_041743635.1 Bythopirellula sp. | reverse complement strand
ATCGCACGATGCTCGAAGAATTCGGTGCCGGCAGCACCTTCATTGTGTCGTTTCTGATCGTGATGGGCATCAGCCAAATGATCACGGTGTTTGGCTACGAACCCGTCACGCCGAAGATGGCCTTGCTCTATGCCGTGCCTCCGACGTTGATTTTTACCGCCTTTGTTCGCAGTTTCGGTCGACCGATGTTCGTTTTTCTGATGCTCGTGATGTTCTTGCTCGCCACGACGGAACTGGGGACCGACGGCTGGATTCAAAACATCATGGCCACTGTGTTGGACGATCCCGTCAAGGGGACATTGTTTCTGACCTACACTTCCGCGATCATGTTCGTGCTGCGGTTTTTTGCTGGCCCGATCGTGCATCTCATTTCACCGTTGGGTCTTTTGGCAAGTTCGTCCGCACTCGCTGCCGTGGGTCTCTATTGGCTCGGCAACGCCGGAACTGCCGCAGGCACTTTGTTCGCCGCCGCGACCCTGTACGGCGTGGGCAAAACATTCTTCTGGCCGACTACGCTGGGGGTCGTCTCCGAACAATACCCCAAGGGCGGGGCGCTCTTAATCAATGCGATCAGCGGAATTGGCATGATCTCGATTGGCACTCTCGGCGGTCCGGCCATCGGCACGCTTCAAGATCAGACCATCAATGCGGCCGTGGAACAAACGCTGCCGGAGATTCACTCAGTGATCGCCAAAGAGCAAAAGGGACTTTTTTTCGATTATCAAGCAATTGACAGTGCCAAGGTCGCCGTGCTCCCGCCCGAAGTGCGGAAGCAAATCAATCAGATCGCAGGGGAGACCAAGCAACACGCACTCGCCAAGATTGCCCTGCTGCCGATGATTATGTGTTGCTGCTATCTCAGGCTGTTCATCTATTTCAATTCTCGCGGCGGCTATCGTGCTAAAGTTCTCACCGGCCATGCTGCTGATGACGAAAAGTTCACCGGGGGGACGATGGGACCAGGCGAAGGCTGACCACCGTACGCCCTCGCAGACCGGAAAATCAGAAATGGCAGGCGAGACGCCTACACCACAAGTCCCGGGGGGCATCGCTGTCCCCCGCTTGGGGAAACCACAAACCAAGACCGTTTCTCGCATCAATTGAAAAGTCTCCCTTGAAGTGTCAGAATTAAGTTTTCTCGGTATGTTCCGTGTTCACGGAAGCCGTTCTTGCCCTGGAGGTTCGACATGTCCGGTTTTGTGACTTCGTTGTGTGTCCTGTTCTTACTTGCTTCGCTTTCGCCCCTCCAAGCCCAACCAGCGATTGATCCTGACGAAGGGGTGAAGCACCTCAACTGGAAAGACGCGGCTAGTGCCGTTGGGCAAACCGTTTACGTTAGCGGTAAGATCACGAGTGTGGGCAAAACGAATCGGATTGCCTTTCTCAACTTCGACGAAGAACGTCCGCCGGCGTTTGTAGCGGTAGTTTTCAAGGAGAACTGGGGAAAATTTCCCGGTGATTTGAAGGAAACTTACTTTAACAAAATCATCGAAGTTCGCGGAATGATTACAGCTTACCAAGATAAACCCCAAGTGGTCGTCACGCGTCCCGAACAGATAAAAATCCTCGCCGAATTGCCCGAAACTGAAACGCTCCAGTCGAAGCCAGTCGCGAGGTGGTCGGATGACCCCAATCAAATCGTGGTTTGCACGTTCAACGTGCTCAATCTATTTGACGACGTGGATGATCCGTATACGAACGACGAAGGAACTCCCGCCAAACCGCGCGCGGAAATGGAGCACTGGGCGGCAGCGATTCGCAAAATCAATCCTGACGTTATCTCGCTGCAAGAAGTCGAAAATCGTGGTTATTTGGAACGGTTCAACAAAATCTTTCTGGCCGATATGGGCTACAATTACGTTGTGCATTTCGACGGCAATGATCTCCGCGGGATCGACGTGGCTTTGCTCTCGCGAGCGCCTATCGGCGAAGTCACATCGCGCCGACATCTGCGCTTCACCGGCCCGGACGGCGTTGAGCGCGGCTTCCAGCGCGACGTACCAGCGATCACCGTGATGCCCAAGGACGCCGCACCGATCGAAATCTGGCCCGTGCATCTTAAGAGCAAAGCCGATGGCGCGGAAACTTCCGAGCCGATTCGCCTGGCCGAAGTTGCCGAATTACGCAAACTGTTGGATGCCAAGTTGGCCGCCGACCCGAACGCGCGAATCATCGTCACCGGCGACTTTAACGACACACGTGACAGCACGTCGATGACCACGGTCTTTGGCGCGGGTCAAACGGCCATGTGGGCACCGGTTGCGAAAGAAACCGAGGATTCAGTGCCCGACCTCGAGTATCCTGACCGACAGCCAATCGATTTCATCACTTGTTCGCCGGCGATGAAGACTATGTATATCGAGGATTCGTGCCAAGTGAGACGTGCTCCCGTGGAAGTCGATGGTTCGGATCACGATCCCGTCTGGGCGAAGTTCAAGTTGAACTAGGGTTACCCCAATTTTCAGTGCGCCGCAGCGGTGGTTGGTTTTGAATCAACTTGGTAAAGGTGGTGGTGTTTTTTTTAACCAATTTGATGATGGTAGGTGGTCTGTTCGGGTTCAACTTGGCCAACTTGGTCAACTTGGCCAGGTTGGCCACATGGATTCTTTTTGGCCAAGTTGACGGTTTTCCGCATGGGGTCAAGGACGATGGGACCATAGGACCCAAAAAATGCCTGCCGTCCGGTTTCTAAGTCCGTTAGTCCAAAAGTCCCGTCGTCTCATTGTCCTAATACAGTCCATGAGCGCTCTTTAGCTTAGCACAAGTCGTGGCACAATTTCGACACAAAAATCTGGCCAGTTTCGTGCCAGCAAACTCGCGAAACCGCAAGCGATATGGCGGGCCGTATACGTCAGTGTCCGGAAGCCTCCCGTGACGGGAGTTTTGGTGGCGACGGTAATGTTCGAGTAGTAGCAGCAGGTACAACCATTGGTTTGCAGCCACACGGAACCTTTTGAAGTGTTTCACACCGTGGGGACCACAAGTTCGAGTCTTGTGTTTTTTGGCAAACGGCTGGTCCCTAGAGCCGCCAGGATGAATAGAGTGCTTAGGTGCAGGCTCATCGGTTCTGGCACTGGCACACTCGCAACGATTAGTCCGAGTGGACTCACATAACCGTAATACTGTTGCCACAGCGCTAGATCGGCTACGTCGACAATGCCATCGGCATTGGTGTCGGCGGCCTGCTGTTGCAAGGGATAATAGCCGGTTTGACCGACTTGCCGCTGCCAAACCAAGAAGTCCCGGCCATCGACGTCGCCATCTCCGTCGAAATCGCCAGGCGTAAGCACCGAGTCGATGATCGAACGGGCATTTTCGATTTGCAGATTGCTCAGCAGCACCGAAGCTTGCTCCAATAAAAATTGCTTGGCGGAGTCACCGACAAATTCTTTACGAGCGCGATAGAGCTGAAACACCAACTCCAATTCCGACTCCCCGTACGAAACTCCGGTGAACTCCTGCAATTGCAAAAGATAGTCATAGCCCGTTTCGACCGTCGGCTCGAACATCGTGCCTTCGCCAATGTCGTTCCAGGTGGCAAGCTGCAGGAAATCAAGTTTGGGGATGTAGTTGGGGTTCTTGGCCAGGTCCAAGGTGGTCGCCAACACTTGGCCATTATCATGCGGAATATCAAACGGGATAATATCTCCCACTCCCCCTTCCTCGTAATAATCGTTGAAACCAGGAAACGCGATTCCTCCAAAAGTGCCATTGGTAGTGGCACGAAACCGATAAAAGTCTTCGACATGTTCGTCGTAGTCACGACCACTGTCTTGATAAATCCAAGCGTATTCACCGTCGGCATTTATGCCGGCATCGTTCCTTTCATACCACAGGGTGAGAAAGTCGACCGGTTCGCCGGCTTGGCCCAGGATCTCCGTCCATTGAGATGGTTGTTGAAACCTAATCGGTCCGAACACCGTCAGGAGCGGATCATTATCCGCATTGATGCGAATGTAATTGGAATCGTCAAAATAGTTGTCACGCAAGTAGGCGACGTTTGCCTTCGCTTTGTTGATGTCGGGAATTGGGTTCTGAAAACTCTCGATTGAGAAGCGATCCTCCAAGACAACACTGTAATCGAAGCCGAAATCTTGCGTCTGAGCGATGATGGCATTCGAACTCGTGAGCAAATCGAAACGGTCCCCGTTCGCGCCCTCGATGCCGTACCAGTCGATCATCACACCGTCGACGCCGCTATATTTCATTAAAAGCAGCTGGTATTCGATCACGTCGGCATCACGCGAAGCGTAGGTGCCGATCTGGGGATAGTAGTGGGACGCAATCTGCCGCCGGCCCTGCGAATCGATGATGTTGGGATTTTTGTTATTGAATTTCCAATGATACCCCCAATTATTGCCGCCAAGCGTCGCCGGGGTTTCAAACCACGGCATGTAATGCATATAGACCTTCATGGGATTGGTCTTTTCCACGTCGACCGCGGCACGTGCGCTTGGCACGTGGCAAAGGCTCGCAAGCAGAATGGCAATCAGGGGGACTGGTAAGGGTCGGCACATAAGTGACTCTATTCCGTGGGAAGCGGCCAATGAGCAGTGAAATCGATACGTGGCCGCCAAATTCATTGCCACCAAGTTCATTATAGGGGGCGTTACGGTTTTTGGGGTGACTCGAGCGCGATATCGTAGCGATTGTCGCCCTCTTTCACGGTGAACCGCAATCCCGAGGTGGTCACATTGCCATACTTTCTGTCGATGATCCGTTTGCCGCTCGGTATGCCGCTCACTGTTGCGGCCGATGAAAATTGAACCCCCGAGCAAGCTACCATGTACTCGCCGGGGGCGACACCTGCCTGCGAACCGGTCGACAACCGATATTCGCCGTTCTCGTCGGTGGTGGCGGTCGCTGGAGTGCCTTCGCCGGACGCCGGCTGAAACATAACAGAGACCTTGGTGTCGCCGCCGGTGGCGAGCGGCTTCCCCTCCTGGGTGATCGTGCCAGAGACTTGTGACAGGCCATTTCCGCAGCCGGTGGTCACGAGAAGCAGACTCGATAGGCCAAACAATCGCCACACAGTCTTGCAATTCGAAGCTAAATGCACGTCATTCTCCGTCGTCGCAGGCACATCACTGTTACAAACTGGCGCTCAAAGTCTCTTCGCCGTTGCGGGTGCATTGAGCGCGATAGGTGTTGTGGTCTCCTTCCAAAATATACTGAACTGATCCGTCGACTAACGCAAACTGGGCTCCCCCGGGGTGGAGACTGCGGAACCCTTGTTGATTTCCCCATTCATTGAGGTCAAGTATGGTTGGAACTCTTGAAAGCTCGTTGTTCAAAGGAATGTTGCAACTGCACCAATCACCGTTGGCATAGTATGCCGCGGAGTGCTGGTTGTAGTCAGGCAAGTCTTCGCCAACCATGAAGGTGTGGCTTGTGCCATCGCTGACCGAAGCGATCTTCACGGGGCGTTGGAACGATTGCCGAAAGAAAATCCCACGACATCGGTAATCAGCATGGCAGTCGCGGAGGCCGATAGGCGCAGGAGTTGTCTCGGTGTAGATCCCACTCTCAAACGTGGTCCCCTCGTTACCAAATTTGCCGACGCCGATTTCATCTAAAAAGGTGTCGTCGAGCACCCCCTTGTAATTCGTAACGAACACAAAAGAATCCTTCTCGGCATTTCTCCACTGCCACTGGTTATTACGTTGCTTCTCTGATGAATCCGAAGGACACTTTAAAACATCAATCTCGGTCCGCATTAGCTCAGGGCAAGAGATACCATTTTTTGTCGAGAATATTCCCAAGTTGGGTGCAGACCGAGCCAGGGGCAAATCCGGGCGAAATCGTCCTTCGTAGGCTCCGCCCTGTTTGAAGCGATCGTAAAGGGGCCCTTGCTCGAGTTGCGGCAGGGTTTCCACAATCCAACCCACTCCCGATTGAGGAACGGGCGCTTCGTCGACGCTGAACGCGCCATGGCTCACGGGGAAATGACCTTGCACGTCATGATGGTTGAGAACCGCTAGCGCGATATTTTTGAGATTATTGGCGCACGACATGCGGCGTGCCGATTCGCGTGCCGCTTGAACGGCGGGAAGCAAAAGAGCCACTAGGACACCGATGATGGCGATCACAACCAAAAGTTCCACGAGCGTAAAACCGCGGCGCCGTCGACCGCCCTTGTCGTAGGAACAAATCGCAATATTCCATAGGGTCATGATTATGTCCTTGGCGCATAAGTAAAAAAGGCCGCACGCCGTCGGAGGGAGACGGCGTGCGACGCTGCCCCGTCAGGTCTTCGATCGCAGCGTTCTGCGACGACCAACGACACTGACACCAGCAAGAAATATCAGACAAATGGCGTTCGGCTCCGGCACGGCGGAGAAAGCACTTAACGTGCCTTCCCCGTAATTACCTTGCCAATCCTCCAAGTCATCGGCGCTGAAAGGCATTGGCGAACCGCCACGTTGCCAACGCAAGAAGTCCCTGCCATCGACATCGCCGTCACCATCGAAGTCGCCCTCTAAAGCCGTAGCAACTCCTTCGAGCAGCAAAGCGTTAAGATATCCATTATTCCCTTGATCACCAGCGAATTCTATATAGAGAATGTTGGACGTCTGAGGAGCGATGCCGGTAATGGTGGCAACTGTGTCTCGATTGTGTAAGGAGGGATCAGAAGGATCTTGGTGGTTGAGACTCGCGGAGTCGACCAGCGTGGTATAGGTGTTGTCCGTGTAAATGTTGTAAATCGTCGTATTGTCCGTGCTGAATTTATGCGACCCGAAAAAAGTGATGTTGTAGGTCTTGTTCGGATCCAACTGCTGAATTTCGAATCGCACCGGAACTCCAGGATCACTGGCAACAAAGTCAAAGACCCCTTCACAGGTTCCCGTCAAGCCAGTGCAGGCACCACCCAAGATACCGAGGGCTGCCGCGTCGATGTCCGTAAAAGTAACGTCGGTTTGCAAAGTTAAAGCGTTAGTTGGTCCGGCAGGACCATTGAAGCTATCGGTCGCTACTGGCGTGCTAAATCCAAAGTCGATGGTCGTAGGATTGTTGTCCACGTCAATCAGATTTTGGTAGAAGACACCTGTTTGAAAACTGTTCCAGTAATTTCCGTTGGCATCTGGGTTGGGCACGGTTAGACCTCGGAAGGAGTTGTCGTTTCCGAAATCGAAAAGCACGGTTTGGGCAGGAGCGCTTGCCATGAGCCCTGCTGTCAGCACGAACGCCGCTACGAAGAGGGCGAGTAGTTTTCTACTGCGGATGGCAGTCATTGAATCACCTCTTTTCAATTAGAGAACCCGCAACAGCCAGTCACATTTCGACTGTTGCGGATTCTATGTTCAAGACAAGTTTATCCAAGTTGGGATTTACGGCGTCGGCTAATAAAAGCCATTCCTGCGGCGCTAGC
>JBGTMM010000391.1:0-1657 GCA_041743635.1 Bythopirellula sp. | reverse complement strand
TTGGTATGGTGAGAGTTTTGTCTGACAGTTCTGGCATTGGATGCTCCAATTGAAGTAAGAGATTCGAAACTTGATTATTGTTAACCGGCGCCACGCATCACGTCGTAGCCCTTGCACGTCAGCGAATAGCCGCCAGCAAAGCGTTCCGCGCGCAGAATGCCCCGCCCGACCAGTCGGTCCAACGAGCCCTCGTGCGTATGGCGGTCGTCACCGCTAAAGCACAGCATGTAACCCGGCGTCATGAGGTACTGGCAAAAGACCTTGAGTACTGCCTGCTCGCCACCTGAAATGATTGGAGATAATTCTCGCAGTGCGGGCGGGGCTGGCTTTCGTGGGGCGAGGATGGTTGAGGCTTTGATTCTTTTGATTGAATCAGTTGCCCTGGAGTTCGGAATCGGTTGGCTTGGCATAGTGGTTACTCAGATGTCATTGGGCCGAAATTGGCGTCCATGGCGCATCAGTTTTGGTCGCTCGGTTCGTTAGGCGGACCAGTCGCTGACGAGCCATCGTCCGAACGTTTACCGGTGTGGAGGAAAGGGCAACGAGTCCTTCGAGGTCCAGCGTGGCCTGCTGCTGATTGCCGATCAGGCAATGCACAAGCGCCCGGTTATAAAGTGCCATCGCCTTTAAGTCGGGCGGCGTGACGTCCGTCTCAATGACGCACGTGTACTCGGCGATGGCGCCGGAATTGTCATTCGAGCGCGAGAGAGCAAGGCCCGTGTGGTAATGCGCCAGCGCCCAACTGCGGTGGGAAAACACACTCGCTATTTTTCGCCATAGATTCATCGGTTCACTCCCGAAACATTCGCCACTTGGCGTCCTTCGCAAAATCTATAAATGGTCATGCAAATCCAACTGCGGCAGCGTGATCACACAATGCGTGCGGAGATTCGCCGAGCGCGCGGGGAGATGCAGGTTCGTACCTACATTCCGTTCCAACAAGCAGCAACCTTGAAGAATCCCAGGTCGATGTGGGACAGACCAGGATGGTGGTCAAGCAAGTGGGCGAGGCGAGAAGAAGGCAGCGCGGGCAGAGCAAACGCCGGATCGAGACGGCCAACCGACTACGC
The DNA here is from genome assembly GCA_041743635.1 of Bythopirellula sp. Lineage (GTDB taxonomy): Bacteria > Planctomycetota > Planctomycetia > Pirellulales > Lacipirellulaceae > Bythopirellula. The sequence goes on along the minus strand of JBGTMM010000391.1, from coordinate 587 downwards.
GAATTCTAGCATGGTCCGGTCGGGCACACAGGAATATTCTCGAAAATTCTTAAAAAGCTGAGTTGTTCGCAAATGCATGCAGAAAAACAAGGAGTCGCCTAGCTCGCCGATATGTTGTGCAAGGCCCAGTCATGCGCCTCAGAACCTCGCCAAGTTCTTCCAGTCGCACCATCTGTGACGGTTCTGTCGGCGCAATTCCTTGACTTCGGCCGCAGTCCCATGTCTCCCCTTCTCCGCCCTTTGCGTTTTCCCCCTAACCCATTTAGCATGAAAAAGTTAGGTCGCTTCGTACTCTCTTTAGGATCCTTCGTTGGCCAGTCCTTCCCGCTCGGGCGTTTTTGCTGCCGCTCCTGATAGCCGCCTGGAACGCTTCACCGAAAGCGTCAGCTTCGATCACCGCTTGTTCGCTCACGACATCCGCGGCTCGATCGCCCATGCGCAGATGCTCGCCAAGGTCGGGATGCTGACCGCGGCCGAAGCGGAACAGATCGCGGCGACGCTCATCGAGATTGGTAAGGAGATCGAAGCGGGAAAGTTGCCGCTGCGGATAGAACTCGAAGACATTCACATGCACATCGAGCAGGCGC
>JBGTMM010000390.1:0-1904 GCA_041743635.1 Bythopirellula sp. | reverse complement strand
GGCGGGGCGTTCAAGACGCTCGCCCTCGCCAGGTTCACTTGGGCACTGCAACTGGTGCTCGATACGCCGATGGATATTCGCAAGGCGTTGGTCCTCGCCCTCAACGCGACGGGCAACGATTACTACACAAGACATGGCGCGGACATCGCGCGCCGCATCGAACAAGGCCAGAGCGTTACGCAATCGCTCGCGGCCACGGGGCTGTTTCCCAGCGATCTGCTCAACAGCATTGCCGTCGGCGAAGAAAGTGGCCAGTTGGTGGAAACGATGCAACGCGCGGCGGTCGAATACGAAGAGCGATCAGGCACGGCCATCGCCATTCTCGCCCAGTTTGCCGGCTATCTAATTTGGCTGTTGGTCGCGGCGTTTATCATCGTAATGATCTTTCGCATGTTTTCGTCGTATGTCGAGACGATTCAAAGTCTCACGTAAGCCGCTCGCGGCTTTGCGGCTTTCAACTTTCATTCACAAACCGCACCGCATACACGGGCGGCAGGTTGCTCGACACATTCTGCCACGATTCCCCGCCGTTATCCGAGATCCACAGATTGCCGGTCGTTGAGCCCATCACCAGTCGCTCGCCGGTCTCGTCGACGTCGAGCGCGTGGCGGAACACGATGTCGTAGGCTTTTTCGGTCGGCAACCCCGCGGAAATTTGGCGAAAAGTTTTGGCCCCGTCGATCGTCTTGGTGACCACAAACTTCGCATCTTTGGGAATGCGAAACTCATCTTTGGTCGCCGGCACGAACCAAGCCGTCTGCGGATCATGCGGATGCACGGCCACGGCAAAGCCGAACACGGCCGGCTCGACGCCACTGATTTCTTCCCAACTCTCGCAGCCATTGGTGGAATGGAACATGCCATTGTGATGCTGAATCCACAGATGATTGAAATCTGCCGGACAAGCCACCATCCGGTGTGGGTCTTGAATCACGGGGTTGTACGCTTCGTCGGGGGGCATATACTCGGCTCGCAAGCCGTTGCTACAACAGTTCCAACTGGCGCCGCCATCGCGTGTTTGCCAAGCTCCGCCACAGGAAATGGCGATGATGACATGCTGTGAATCGTTGGGATCGACGGCAATCGAATGAATCCCCGGCTCATCTTTGCCGCCGCCGAACCATTTCAGGCGCTCCTCACGATTCCACAACGATTCGACCAATTGCCAACTCGCGCCGGCATCGTCGCTGCGGAACAAACCGCCGGGAATCGTCCCGCACCACAAGGTACGATTCTCCGCTCCACCTGTTTCGAGCGACCAGATCTCCTTGAGGGTCGCTGGTTTCATCAAAGGCGAACCATCGTCCGTGGGCATGCGGTCGGGCAACGTGGCCCCCTCGGGGTATGTGGGTGCCGCGACTTCGGTCCACGTTTTCCCTTGATCGTCGCTGCGATGCAAGTGTGCACCGAAGTGTCCAAGTTCCAACGCCGCGTACCAATGACCATCGCGCGGGTCGGCCAGCGACATCGAAACGGGCGAGCCCAAAAACGCGAGATCGGCGATTTCCCATTTGCCTACGGCTGAACGCTTGAGCGTGAACAATCCCTTGCGGGAACTGACGTGGATGGTATTGGACATAATTAGCCGCGACACAACGTGTCGCAAGGATAGAGAAGTGTTGATTAACCACCTGATAACGCCTGCATGACATAAACTTCGGAATTGCCTTTCACGGGATCCGAGAGCCCCAGTCGGTCAACGATCATCTGCCCATCGACGAACACCATCACATGTCGACGCAAATGGCCTTGATCGTCGAGGATATAGGTCCGCAATTGATCTCTGCCCGCGAATGCCGCCGCCAACGCGGCGCCAACCGTTTCGCCGCCGACTTCGACCGGTTCGCAGTTGACGAACGACTGCAGATGACTGGTAAAATGCACAACCGCCATGGTGCCCCGAT
>JBGTMM010000389.1:0-4289 GCA_041743635.1 Bythopirellula sp. | reverse complement strand
GCTGTCCCGTTTCAAGAAGGACTGGCAGCGTTGCTGTTGCCGTGGTTGCTTGGCAGCCGCGATCTCGCTTATCCGCGATTGACGGCCTTCAGCTACTGGGTGTTCCTCTTCAGCGGGCTGATCTTCTTTTCGGGGTTTCTGTTTGATGCCGTCGCGGATATCGGTTGGTTCGCTTACACGCCGTTGTCGGCACCGGCTTTTGCGGGGAAGGGAATCGACTTCTGGGTCGTCGGGCTCGGTGCTGCTGAAGTCGCCGGCATCGCGGCCGGCGCTGAGCTCACGATTTCGATTCTCCGCTTGCGTGCGCCGGGAATGTCGCTTGAGAAAATGCCGCTGTATGCCTGGGCTTGGCTGGCCACGGCGCTCATGATCGTGTTTGCTTTCACCACGCTCTTCATAGCCACCTTGCTTTTGGAATTGGATCACGATCTCGGAACGCGTTTCTTCAACGATCAGAAGGGGGGCAACCATCTGCTCTGGCAGCACCTGTTTTGGTTCTTTGGCCACCCCGACGTTTACATTATTTTTCTACCGGCGACTGGAGTCGTGTCGCAGATCGTCTGCACTTTTTCGCGACGGATATTTGGCTACACGTGGATTGTGGTGGCGATCGTTTTAACAGGCTTTCTGAGTTTCGGCCTGTGGGTGCATCACATGTATACGACAGGCTTGCCGGAGCTCTCACTGTATTTCTTCGCCGGAGCGAGCTTGATGATCGCCATCGCCAGCGGAGTGCAGATCTTCGCCTGGATCGGCAGTTTGTGGGGACGGCGACCGCGCCTAATCACGCCGCTACTGTTCGTGCTCGGCTTTATATTCATCTTCGTCCTAGGCGGATTGACGGGTGTGATGTTAGCTGTTGTGCCGTTTGACTGGCAGGTCCACGATACCTATTTCCTCGTGGCTCATTTTCATTACGTGCTGATCGGCGGCGCGGTGTTTCCCATGCTGGCTGGCGTTTATTACTGGCTGCCAAAATTCTGCGGCCGCATGCCGAGCGAACGACTGGGACAGTGGAGCTTTTGGCTGATATTTATCGGCTTTAACCTTTCTTTCTTCCCCATGCACATCATGGGACTGCTCGGCATGCCGCGGCGAGTCTACACCTATCCCGCGAGCTTGGGATTAGACAATTTGAATCTCCTGGCCACGATCGGCGCGTTTATTCTGGCGGCGGGTTTTCTGGCGTTCGTGGTCAACGTGCTTTACTCATTTCGTTACGGCGCGGAAGCGGAAGAGAATCCATGGGGCGGTGATACGCTGGAGTGGTCGCTCCCTTCGCCACCCGGCTATGCCCTGTACGCACGAGTTCCGATCGTTGCCAGTCGGCATCCGTTGTGGGACCGCGAAGTAACCTCTCCTGACAACGACCGGTTGCAAGACGTCGTCAACACACTCGATCATCAGCCGGCCGGTTGGCGGGCAACGCTGTTAGTGGATGTTTTGACCGGAGAGCCACAAGCGATTGCCCGCTTGGCCACACCTTCTTACATGCCGTTCTTTGCGGCTCTCGGCGTAGTGCTGGTGACAATCGCTACGATTGCCAAGCTGTTTCTTCTCATTCCAGTTGGCGTGCTGGTCAGCGTGGCAGCGATTGTCGTTTGGCTATGGCCTGATCGCAAAGAGTTGGAACTGATGCGCACGAGCAGCTTGTCGGCGGAGACCGGTTTGCCGATCTTCACCACAGGCAGACAGTCCTTGGGGTGGTTGGGACTACTGTTCTTGATGGCCGTACTGGGGTGGTGCGTCGGCACCTTGCTTTACACGTACTTCTACTTACGGCTCTATTCCACCGATTGGCCGCAAGGAGATTTGCCGTTGCCGGAACGCCTGACGCCGGCCGTTCTGTTCGGCGTCTTGTTCCTGGCCGGCGGCTCTTGTGGCGTTGCCTGGCATGCGTTTCGCCAAGGCAAAAAGATGATCTTTATGTGCGGCCTGGCTGCGAGCTGCATTCTGCAAACGGTCTTCCTGGCGGAACACGTTCATCAGCAAAGCGAGCTGCCGTTTTCTCCGCAAACCAATGCCTACGGATCGATCTTTTACTTGCTGAGCTGGATGCTGGACTCGCTGGTCTTGATCGGGATTGGACTGGCCGCGACGGCGCTCGTGCGTGCCTGGCAAGAGACTGAGCATTGGCGAGTTTTTCTCGCATTGCATACGCAAATGGCCACGCATTACTGCTACTTCACGGCGGCGATCACGTTGGTGATCTACGTAACGCTCTACTTGTCCCCTTATGTCATTTGAGGTTGAGAAGGCTCATGCGCTCGACGGCAATTACTGAAGTGAGTCGCGGCAGCCTCTGGTTCGGGCTGATCGGTGGTGGCATCGCCTGGACGATTCATTTGCTTTCCGCCTACGCCGTAGCGGAATTCGGCTGTGTCGGCCAACTAGGCGCGCGGAGCTTTGGGAGCATTTCGCTGGTCGCCTGGCTCGAGTTGGGCGTAACCGCAGTGACCTTTTTGATCGCAGCTGCTGCGACAGCAATTTCGTATCAATGTCTGGCGCGGATGCGCGCGATCTCGCCCGCCAATTCCAATCTCGAACCGGAGCTTTACTCAGCGAGAGCTGGCCTGTACGCGAGCGCCATCTTCGCCTTCGTCATTTTGTTCGAGAGCATTCCGATCCTGTTTTACTTGCGTAGTTGCTGAGTTCAGAAATGATTAGAACGGCCGCCATCGCGATTCTCGTGTGGTCGATGAGCCCGCTCTACGCGTGGGCTGATGCTTCCTCATCATCGCCGCTTGTGCCCGCAAGTTTGTGGTGGGCCTGGAATTTCGATCCGCTAATCTTGCTGAATCTTAGTCTGCTTGGCGCGGGGTATCTTCTTGGCATCAAGCGGTTGTGGCGGAAAACAGGTTCTCACACGATCGTCAGTCGCGGCCAAGCTACTGCGTATCTGTCTTCGCTGGGCATTCTGTTCTTCGCGCTGTTATCACCGCTGCACGCTCTCAGCGAGGAACTGGCGTCGGCACACATGGTCCAACACATGTTATTGATGGTGGTGGCCGCGCCACTGTTTGTGCTTGGTTCGCCCGGAACGGTATTGATCTGGGGATTCGAAAAGAATTGGCGGCCGGCGGTTGCGAATTGGCGGCGGTGGGTCGACGTTGAATTGTTGCAGCGCCCGTTGGTTGCATGGGTGATCTATGCGGCGGCCTTGTGGCTGTGGCATTTGCCGGCCGCATATCAAGCCGCCTTGGTGGATCCGCTGGTCCACGATGCTCAGCATCTCAGTTTTTTCGCCGCCGCGTGTCTCTTTTGGCGAGTCACGCTCAATCCGTCCGCTCGCCATCACCTTCATCCGCTGACTGCGGTCGGCTTTCTCTTCACGACGTCACTCCACGCGATGCTGCTTGGGGTGTTCATGGCTCTGTCACCCGCCGTGTGGTACGAGATTTACGCCGCGCGCACGCAGATGTGGGGTCTCACACCCCACGAGGACCAACAATTGGCCGGGCTCATCATGTGGATGCCGGCTTGTCTCATCTATCCCGCGGCTGCGGCGGCTTCGCTGGGACGATGGCTCTCCAGGTTGGCTGCATCTTCAACGAATAATAACTGCCAACGAACGCAGGCATCGCGATGACCAAGTGCAACGCAATGCGCCAATTCGTCATCGCCGGGATCCTAGTCCTGTTCGCGGCACTAGTCACCCAACGAGTCTGGCGATATGCAACTTTTGACGCAAACCGGCGCGAGATGCCGCCAGCTCTTGCGGACGATGAGGAACGCGCGCTCTTTCTTTCCCCGCAAGGCAAATACACTCTCGCCGACATCGCAGCCAACGGAAACGTGCTCCCTTCGGAAAAGTTTCGCGGCTTCCGCGCCCAGCATGATCTTCAACCGCTACCAGGCGATCAACTTTGCCCCATCACGCGCACGAAAGCAAACAAAGACTGCCAGTGGATCGTGGCAGGCGAAACGTACGAATTCTGCTGCCCGCCATGCATCGCCGAGTTCGTACGCCAGGCGAAGGAACAACCTGAACTCGTTTATCCCGTGGACAGTTACGTTGAGCCGCCCGTCGAATCCGTACGGTCTCGCTCCAACCCCTGAGTAAAGTCTTTGCTCAATTCGCTTTAAGTAAGTGCACTCGACAGGACTCGAACCTGTAACCCTCGGTTCCGAAGACCGTTTTCACCATCCCAGCGCTCAACATCGCATTTCAAACAGCGATTTTCTCGGCGTATTTGAATAGCCAACACTTTAACTTTGCTTTGACCAAATGCAGCCCGGTGCTGTCAAGTTTCAATTGCACGATAGCAGTTGTTTTTGGAAGACCTCGC
>JBGTMM010000388.1:0-11010 GCA_041743635.1 Bythopirellula sp. | reverse complement strand
CCCTCGTAATGGATGTTTGCCGCAAAATGGCAGCCCGGAGCTGCGCAAGAAAGAGAATTTCCTGCGCTCAATATTGCTGGCAATTTTGTTGATGACGGTTATTATGAAGATTGCGTAACGGGCTGATTAGAGACTGTGGTGGAACTTTGAGGATGTTGCGTTTGTAGGCGCGCCTCGAAATAATCGGTCACAACCAAACATTTGATGTAACTTCACACGCTTTTCTCATTCGAAAGGACTAGTCTAATGAAGCGAATTACCCTCTCCGCTTGCGCCGCTCTGGCGGTCGCACTAGCGAGCCAATCCTGTTTTGCAGGACCTCTTTACAGCGAAAATTTTGACGTTGATCCGACGGCCAACTGGACAGTCAACGATCCCGCATTATCGGACAAAATTGTCGACTTCAATTACGACTATTCGGCGATTGGCGTGCCGCCCGCTCCTGGTGGCGTCACCACGCGTGGCCTTAAGATGACGGCCAACAACTCGGGTGGGGTGTTCAGCGGCTTCAGCGTCTCCCCCAATAACAAGAGCTTCAGCGGCTCTTATAAAGTCAAGTTCAATCTCTGGCAGAATTATGTGGGGCCCGTCGGACCAGGTGGGAATGGCACGACACAGCTTTCAACTTTCGGAATTGGCACATCGGGAACAACAGCCTTCTGGGCGGGTGCTGCTGTAAAGGAGAGCGTGTCCTTTGCAGCAACTCTAGACGGCGGATCGGCAAGCGATTACCGTGCTTACTCCTCGGCTGCTCCAACGTCATACGCATCAGGTAACGCGGTTTATCAGGCTCCCGGTGGCGCTATCAATGAAAGTAATGCTTACTACATGACGGCCTATCCTTCGAATCCGGCGCCTCCCGCTCAGGTACTGCTCTATCCTGGACAGACTGGCAGCACCAGCGCGGGTGAAATCAGTTTTCTTTGGCGTGAGGTGATCATCGACGTAAGTGGCGGGTTCGCGACCTGGACTGTCGATGGGCTGCCAATTGCCAAGGTCGACTTGAGCACGGTTACTTTGGGTGGAGGAAATATCCTCTTCGGACATTCCGATACGAATGCCGCTTCGTCAACCGAACCCAATGACACGTTGCTGAACGTCACGCTGATTGACAACGTCTGCGTGATCCCCGAACCAGCCTCGTTGAGCCTGTTGGGCTTGAGCCTGGCGGGCTTGTTGATGGGTCGGAATCGTCGCTAGTCTGTTAAGGTGATAACTCACACGGCCCAGGCAAGACTTGATTCTTGCCTGGGTCGCTGTCCAGCCAGACTTAAGAAGAGAGCCACGGATGAAACTCGGAGGAAACACGGATGCGAGGAGATTGAGAGATCATTTCCCTTGAATTCGTCCGTGTTCAATCCGTGTTTATTCCGTGGCTCATGGACTCTCGCTTGCGCGTAATCGAGTGCGGTTTGCGCTCACTCCTGTTGCTAAATCTCCGCTTCTAGTCAAGAATATAAAGTGGTGGTGTGCGAATTTGGCAACCCGCCGATTGACTCGTATCCCAAGAGCGAAAATTTGAAAAAAAAGGATGGGCCTCGTCGTGATCAACTCACCCTTGTCCAAATCGTTTCAAACGCCACCATCCACCAAAAGGTTGGCGTTCACGCTCGTCGAGTTGTTGGTGGTGATCGCGATCATCGGCGTCTTGGTCGCCCTCTTGTTGCCGGCCATTCAAGCTGCCCGTGAAGCGGCTCGGCGGTCCCAATGCCAGAACAACCTCAAGCAGATGGGTCTTGGTTCATTGAATCATGAAAGCACTTATGGTTTCTATCCCACGGGGGGTTGGAGTTTTGATTGGGGACCCGATCCTGACCGAGGTTTTGGCGAGGACCAACCCGGCGGTTGGATGTATAACTTGTTGCCGTTTATCGAACAGCAAAACTTGCGGAACTTGGGCTCCGGACAGGCCTACGGCAGCCCGGGTCGGCAAGCGGCCTTAACTCAGCTTATGATGACTTATGTCGCTGGATATCGATGTCCCACCCGGGGCCGCGTTGAACTCCCTCTAACAATTTGGAACGACCCCGTAAAGAATCTAGGGAGTTGGCCCCGTCCCCTGGGACGCACCGGAGGACTCTTCAAAGGGGACTATGCGGCCAGTTCGGGGGTCACGCTCAGGTCGGACGGAGACACTTGGTTCAACGCGGCACCAAGTGCTCTTAACGGAGATTACACTGGGGCCGAGGCAAAATTTGCTATGAAAATCAAACAGGTCCCCATGGACATTTGCCAGAAACCAACAACTGGCGCTGAGAATCTTACAGCACCAGCTTGCCAGAGCGGTGTCATCTTCTGCCGCAGTGAAACCTCTACTAGCCAAATCGAGGATGGAACTTCGAATACCTACCTGATGGGGGAGAAACATATCAATCCCGACGAGTACGGTGGAGGGACGAGTACCGAGGATCCCAATCTCTCCCATTTTACCAACCAGGCCGCCTACTGTGGCTATGAATGGGATAACCAACGCAGGGCCTGGAATCCCCTCATTGATCCGCCCTCCGCTCAGGAGAAATATCAGCCTCGCCAGGATACCCCAGGCTACAAGCCGTTCGACGGAGCTCATATATTTGGCAGCGCCCATCCAAGCACGTTCCACATGGTTTTTTGCGATGGGTCGGTGCAGGGGATTGCGTACGATGTTGATCCCTTTGTCCACAGCTATCTGGCGAACCGCTTTGACGGCCAGGTCGCGGGACTTCCGTAAGCCGCGAGTGAAACGCGGGCTATTTGCTTTTCATATTAAAGCTGACTTGTCTATTGTTGAGCGCCCAATCGTCGCTCGCGACCTCTTTGCCCAAAATGGTTTCCGTATTGTATTGGGCGGGGATCGTCTCCTGGCCGCCGACTATCTTGGAAATTCGCACTTTGTAGAGGCCGGCCTGCATGCCGGGAGGCGAATCAGGCGAAGGGCGCTTCTCCTTGGGAATTCGAGGACTGGCACTTCCCACTAGGCTGGTGATATCAACTGCCTCCTGGACCGCGCCGCCAAGGAATTCTTCCGGTTCAAAGGTCACGGTGGCCCCTTCCAGAGCTTGACCGTCCATGGTCACGTCGCAGTTGAACATCGTCAATCCGATTTGCTGTTCTTGCCAAGCTCTCACACGCTCGGCAATCTCTTGCTCGGAGACTTTGTCATCCTTATTTGTATCGAGGTTCTTGATCGCCGCATTGAGACCTGGTGCATTTTCCAGCTCCTCTACCGCCACGAAGCCGTCGCCGTCCTTGTCATATATGTCCATGGCCCGCGCGGCGGAGCCGCTGGGATCAAAGGTGGGAGCCTCAATCCTGGCCGGCCCACGACTGCATCCCACAATAGCCACGAGCAACAACAGAACGCACCAAAACTTGGAAATTTGTTGACGCATGTTTTATAATTCCGCAAACAGGGTTTGTTTATTTTCAAGAACTTCTAGGCGTATGGCTCGAAAACGCTTGTGAGCGAGAGCGGAGGGCACGGGACTCGAACCCGCAACCCCTTGCGGGGCACCTGAATTCCAATCAGGCCGCTAGCCATTCGCTTACCCTCCGAGCAGCCGCTTGCGAATTCTCACCAGCGGCCCGGCAACTCATCATAAAAACGGATGGTGCTGGGGGCAATGGCTGGCTCACCCTTTCGCTCAGTCGATCGCGTTCGCGCCTTGGATGAGCATGACGAATTCTTCGTTCGATTTAAATTTGCCCAGCTTGCTGGTGAGTTGCTCCATCGCGTCGACGTGGTGCATCGAGGAGAGCGTGCGGCGGAGCATGGTCGTTGCGTGCAGCGTTTCAGGGGGCAGCAATTTTTCCTCGCGGCGGGTTCCGGATTGCTCAATGTCGATGGCCGGCCACACGCGGCGGTCAGCCAGCTTGCGGTCGAGCACGAGCTCCATGTTGCCCGTGCCTTTGAATTCCTGAAAGATCAGGTCGTCCATGCGGCTACCGGTCTCGATCAGCGCCGTGCCCACGATGGTGAGCGAACCACCTTCCTCGAACGCGCGGGCCGTGGCGAACAACTTTTTGGGAATGTCCATCGCCTTGATGTCCACGCCGCCGCTCATTGTGCGGCCCGTGTTGCCGACCCATTTGTTGAACGCCCGCGCCAAGCGGGTGATCGAGTCCATGAGCATAAACACGTCCTTGCCCATTTCGGACAAGCGTTGGCACCGAGCCACGACCAATTGCGAGAGCCGCACGTGGCTCTCGACGTCATTGTCCAAGCTGCTCGCGAACACGTCGCCATTGACGATGTTGCGCTTCATGTCGGTCACTTCTTCGGGACGCTCGTCGATCAGCAAGACCATTAATGCGACGTTCGGATAATTCGTTGAAATCGCATTGCTAATATGCTGCAAGAGCACGGTCTTGCCAGTCCGAGGGGGAGCGACAATCAACGCGCGTTGTCCCCTGCCGAGCGGGGTGAGCAGATCCATAACTCGGGTGGTAATCGGCTGCGCACCAGTTTCCAGGCGATACCATTCTTCCGGCGTAATCGGCGTGAGTTGGTCAAAGTTTTTGACGTCAAGATACTCTTCGGGTGCAATGCCATCGACGTCGAGTAATTCCCGCAGCCGAGGCCCTTGCTGTTTGCGATGGTGTTGAACCATGCCGCTCAAGAGCAAACCTTCACGGAGGCCAAACTTTTCGATCATCGTGCCGGGCACGAAGGGATCGGTCCGCTCGCGGGTGAAGTTGGTCGCGGGGTTTCGCAGAAAGCCGTAGCCGTTGGGGTGCATTTCCAATACGCCCGAGCCAGCCACCAAGGGCAGGGGATCGCCGCCGTCGGAGTAATCCGGCTCGCGGGAATCCTGGTAACTATTCCGCCGGCGGTTGTTGTTATTGTTGTTGCGGCTGCCGCCACCACCCTGACGGTTGGCGGGCCTGCCGTTGTTGTTATTGTTTCTGCCGCGGTAACCACCGCCGCCTCCACCACCGCCGCCGCGACCGCCTCCTCCGCCGCCGCCGCCACTTCCACCACCACCGCCACCAGTTCTTTGACGCTTGTTCACAATCAGAATCCTAAGTTTTTCAAAATCAAACGAGTAGATGAAATTTTCGCCGTCACAGCCGATGCCCGCCCACACCCGACAAACTTGGTCCATCCTAGCGGCCTGTGACAGCGGTGCGCAAGGCACATACCTTGCTACTCTTCGAGCAGACAATGCTTCGAGCAGACAACTCACGCAAGCGAGCCGGTCTTTTCTGGGGCCTGTCTTCTCTGAGGATAGACTTCTCTGGGGAACTAACCCTTTTTCTGGGGATAAATCATGTCAGCTTAGCAAGGCGGTCGATCGGCGAGAGCTTCCCGCTCTCTGCTACCAGTGCCTACGGACAACTGGGCCCAAAAAATTGGCAGCTCGAATCACCGAAATTGATGCCCACATCAGGATTGATGCGTTCGCTAACGCGATTCTTTCCGAGGGCCGCAGAATCGTGCGGCTCATCGCTCAGAAAACTATTTCCCCATCTGTTTTATTTAAGAGTGCCGCCAAGTTTAAGCAGTAGGCAACACTTTTGCCACCCCCGGCGGCTAAACATTGATTGCTATGATCGGATCGCTATGATCATCGATCGCTACTTGCCGCGACGCCATCCCTCCACCGAGATACATGCTCTCCAGCACGGGGCAGTCGCAACTTTCTAAATCTTTTCCGTCGAGTCCTTATCTTCCGTCGAGTCAGTGGTGCGCGGGCAACGCGTGACCAACCCGATCCCAAACCGAGCACCTCAGCCGTGACTAATTAACGACGGCAAAAAGCAACCGGAACTCTCGCCGTGGATTTTCGCCAGCAACGGCCGCGCAAAAAAACAACCAACAAGCGAGAGTGCTTTCTATTCTTCACTTAACCAGTGTTGGGCAACACCCCAATGATAGATAACCCAATTTCAGGTAAACCCAGTTTCAGGAACGCCCAGTTTTAGGAACGCGTAGAAGCCGAAACTTGGCCTGTAGAACCTACCGCGACGGCAGGGTTGCGAACTCAACGATAATATTAGTTATAGTTGCAGCCGTGTCAAGCTAAGTTTGTGGTTAACGGTCTCTTTCCCGTATTTTCCTATTTACTTTCAGAACGCAAAAAGGCTCCATTCCACGAAAAGTCCGCGAAGCCGCGGTTCCAGTCGCCTGCCATCTGTGCAAGACGGTGCAAGTGAAATAAGCGCTGCGTGACGCAAAGCATTACGCCGTAATGCCTTAAAACATTTCAATCTCGCCATTAGGTCAGGAGTCAAGGCCTTTGCCAGCAGCGGCAATCTCTCGTTAATCGTTAATTTTTAACAAAGTCCTAGCCCTGGACATCCGATTTAACGACCAGAGCGACCTAGCCATGCGCCGCAGCAAAGGATTGCTGTCGCCGTAAAATAGCAATGGGCGGCCAGGTCGATTCGCCTCACCCCCTGTATCTAAGCGAATGGAATCGCCATGAGCACTCGACATCTGTTTCCAGTTCTCCTTTCCGCTTTTCTAGGTGGGGGCTTTTGCTCCTTCACCCACGGGGCTGAAGCCGTCAGCTGGCGCAGCAATGTCGACGCGGCTAAGATCGAGGCCTCAGAAGCCAGGAAGTTAGTGCTGGTGCATTTTTACACATCCTCCTGCGGCCCTTGTCGCACTTTGGACGAGAATGTCTTTTCGCAACCACAAATCGGCGAAGACATCGAGCGCAATTATGTGCCCGTGAAGATCAATGCCGACGACGCGCCCGCTTTGGCGGCAGCTTATCGCGTGGAGCGCGTTCCCGCTGAAATTGTGTTGAACAACCAAGGCCAAGTGGTGGCCAGTTTGTCGTGCCCTCAAGATCCGAGCGAATACGCCGGGCAGTTGGCAAACCTCGCCGACCACTATCGTCAAAATAATGCTGGTCTCGGCAACGCGAACCAAGCACCCGTCCAAGCCGCCTACGCTGGCTTGCAAGTCGGCCAATACAATAGTCATGCAGCCGACAATCAACCGGCCGCAACCCAGCAACAAACAGTTGCGCAGCCTCCGGCAATGACCAGCAATCCTTACACCGCCACGCCAAACACGGCTAATTCTCCCGTGGCCAGCGCTGCTTACGGCAATCCCGCCGTAACCGCGAGTTATGCCGATGCTAATCCCGCGATGCCGGCCAACGCCATGCCCAATAGCTATCACCAGCAATCCGCGCCCACTCAACAAGCCATTCCACAAACCGCGGCGGCAGCGACGCCGAAGGTTCCACAACAACAAGTAGCGACCAACCCGGCCACGACGCAAGTCAGCCCCGCATCACACATGTCGGTGGCTCGTCAACTCCCCGCGGGGAGTCCACAGTTGGCATTCGATGGTTATTGCCCCGTGGCTTTGAAGTCGTCCCACAAGTGGGTCGCGGGTGACCTCAAGTATGGTGCGATTCACCGTGGCCGCACATTCCTCTTCATGGGCGAAGACGAGCGCCAACAATTCTTGGCGAATCCCGATGCCTATTGCCCAGTCTTCTCCGGGATCGATCCCGTGTTGCTCTTGGACAACAACCAATTGGCGGAAGGTTCGCGCCGGTATGGGTTTGAATATCGCGGAGCGTTCTATCTATTCTCCAATCAAGATTCGATGAACCGCTTCAAGAGCCAACCCGACCAATACGCCGCGGGCGTGCGTCAAGCCATGAGCCGCATGGACGCCCCCACCGACGCTGGTACTATCCTCCGCTAAACTTCACGACAAACAAAATCCTACAGCCCTGGGCGCAAGCCCAGGGTTTTTTCGTGCGCCCAAGTTTCAATCGCCACAATTCCGCGATTTCAACCGCTTGTTGCCTCACGAAGGCGAATTGCGGTATATTCCCTGGGAGTGGGAGCCCCTTCAAGCACCATGTGCCGTCGGCGAGCTGGTCCGAAGACTCAGTTTATTGCAGCGCTACTCGAGAGCCCTGCTCAATACCAAGCTCGGCACGCTTGCAGGGGCTCTTTTTCTGCTTAAGACAGAAAGCAGGGGAACTAGGATTTGAACCTATTATTTTCGCATGGAGCTTACAGGGCACTTGCTGGACACTTGCGAGTCAAAGCTTCGATGCAGTTGCAGTTACGTCGATTCTTTAGGTAAATTGCAAAGAAGCCACATTGGGGTTGTGTGGCCCATGTTGTGTCGGATTTGTGTCAGTTTCGCTCACCCGGTGGCTGGCTTTCTGAGGTAGAGCAAAAAGAAGGTACGGCCACACAACTTCACAATCGACCTTTCAGGGTCGATATTAACCATCAACTAGGTACTCACCGAAGTTGCTTTAACACGCCACGGATTGCCGTGACTTGCGGCTTGTCCCTCTCAAAAACTCCATCCTGGTTGATTTGAGAAGCTAGGAAAACCTCAACTCACGAGTGAGCATGAAGTGGGATGAGTCGCCAGAGCCAACCTGCGGCGTTAAACTCTCCGTAGACAGCGCAGCTTTCAGGTCTCTACGGAGAATTTTGAGGGACTCGCGAGAGCCGTGCGGGAATCAACTCGCCTAGGCAGCGCGGCGTGAGTAGCGATGGTGCAGGCCGCCGACCATCGGCTGGGCCACGACGTTGCCTCGTTCGGGAGGTTCGACCTGCCTGGGCCAAGGCGCGTTGTCGTCGAGGGCTTGATGCGTACGCGCCGTGTGATAGTACGCAAAGTATTCGTTCAAGATGCGGATCAGATGGGCTTGGCTCAGCACGATGACGTGATTGAGACATTCGCGACGGATCGTGCCGATCAGCCGCTCGACGTAAGGGTTCTGCCAAGGGGAGCGAGGCGTGATGGGCACGTCTTCGATGCCGAGTTGTGCCAAGCGGCGTTGAAACACCTGGCCGTAGATGCCATCGTTGTCGCGAACCAGGTACTGGGGCGCGGATTCGAAGGGGAAGGCTTCCACTAACTGTTGAGCAGTCCACTGGGCCGTCGGATGCTCCGTGACATTAAAATGAATAACGCGCCTCCGGTCGGGGGACAGGACGAGAAAGCAATAGAGCAGACGAAACGTGTCGGTGGGCACGACGAAAAAATCCACGGCCGCAATGTCAGGAAGATGATTCTCCCAGAACGTCCGCCAGGAGGGACTCGCCGGACGCCGTGGTCCCGGCAAAGGTGGCGGCAGATACTTGGTAATCGTCGCTTGGGCGACGACGTGGCCCAGAAGTCGCAGTTCGCTTTGAATTCGCGGAACTCCCCACAGGGGATTGTCGTCGGCCAGTTGACGGATCAAGCGGCGTAACTGAGAATCCTTCCGAGGCCGACCGCGCTGCGACTTCCAGCGCCAGAACAGGCGGAATCCGGCGCGATGCCAGCGGCAAACGGTGGCAGGTTGAACAATCACCAGTGCCGAACGCCAATCGTTCCACAATCTCGTCAGGAGGACCCAGAACAAACGATCACGTCGCCGGAGCCGAGGTCGAGGCTTCTCGCGTTTGAATATCAACAGTTGTTGCCGCAGCGCCAAATTCTCCGCCGCTAACGCGGCTTGCGACACGAAGGTCACTCGGCAGAATCCCATCAAGAGTTCCACAAAATTCCTCAAGCGTCTCTCCACTACGAGTTGATTCCGTCGTCAAAGTTGCGAGTCTACGACGCAATGGGTTCCTATTCAACCATCCCCTATCCGAACATGGCCGATGCCATGCGCCTGGATCGGCTCGGGGCATGAGCCGAAAAGCATGTTCTTTAACGATTTCGATCGCACCGAGGAGGTAATAATCTGTGGCGCTGAAGATGCCACACTTCTTCAGGCGTTTTTAGCAGGAAGTTGCCAAGCTCACGGTTTGGAGACGACGTTGAGCACTTTTGTTTCTATGAGGAATGAATTTGCCGAAGCAATGAGAGAGAACCACTATTCCAAATAATGATCAGGGGAGCAGGCCACACTCAACTGTTCAATGTGGCCGCACCATCTTTGGCTATCTCAGCGGCAGGCAAGGAATTATTTTTTGCTATTCTGAGACTGAGTTTGCCTTCGCATCCGCTAGTTCTATAAAGCGAATTCCTCCTAGCCAGAATCAAGCGGCGGGTTGTTGTCACCAGGGACTGCGGCCCATCCTTTTTCTTATTGTCTCATCCTACTTGCCGGTGAAGAAGAATGCCCCAGCTTGACGTCACGTCTCTCCAAGATCGGGAGCATGCGTCTGACAGAACGCGGCTTGGCTCTTATTATCGTGTTGGTCAGCCAAATTGATTCCTTTCTGACGTGAGATTAACTGTTCTGATCCTGGCACCCGCAGTCGCGCCCGTTCAAGGGTCGCAAAAACTTTTCGCTCACGCGCTGCGCTCGAAAATTTTGGACGAGCTGCTCCGCAGCAAACCCTGGAGCGGTCGGCCTTAGGCGGTTGCTTGGCGGATGAACAGGTCAACTCCCACAGAAAGGAAATACCATGACCAATACTTGCAACAACAATGAACCAGTCGCTCGCCTGAAAGATCGCACGCTTCAAATCGCGATCTGGAGAAACATCACGGAGCAGGGAAAAGTTTTCTACTCCACCTCCAAAATCAAGCGGACTTACAAGGACAATGGGAACTACCAAGAGACCGACAGTCTCAGTGGCACCCAACTCCTGCAAGCCGCTCGGCTCTTGGAACTGGCTTACGACCGCATGCGTGAACTGGAACAAACGGACTATGAAGCCAATCGGCTTCAAGAGGAGCTAACGGACTAACCTCCGACCTCACCACTAGGCCGCCTGGCAACAGGCGGCCTTTTCCTTTTGTGTTGTTTGGTCGAAGAGAGGGCAATAGGAAGAAGACTGCCCGCTCTTGGCGAGCCAGGCAGCCGATCTTTAGCGAGTGGCGGCGACGTGAAAACTGATGCCTTCGTGCTTCTGTAAAGACGCAATCAAGGAGGCGAGATTCTCGGCACGGGGATTTCCTTTGTCGCTGAGCATCCGCATCAGGCTCTTGGGCTGCTTGTCGATTTCCGCACCCAGGGCTTGAAATCCAATCGTGGCATTCACGTAGTCGCGAATGAGAATTTTGGCCGCACCCACGTCGCCCCCTAAGAAACATTCGGCGGCTTCGGTCAAGAGGCCCACGCGAAACTTCGCGTCCGACTTAGCGCGCTCGAC
>JBGTMM010000387.1:0-6651 GCA_041743635.1 Bythopirellula sp. | reverse complement strand
AACGCCGCCTTCTTTCCAGTGTACCTAGCAAATTCCCCGGGGAAAAGCAGAGCTGTTCGGAACAGCCGCGGTTCAACGAACCGCTGGGACCGGCGACTCGTTGAGTCGCGGCTACCGAACAGGCGAGCGGTGGGCGTTAGCCCGCCGGTGTTATAGGGATTCGCGTACCTAGGTCGCCGGAAAACGCAAACTCGAAATGCTCTAATTCACAGAAAATCAATTATCGCTGGAAGACCGGCAGAAGCTGATTGGGGGCCCCCAAGGACAACAGCACCAACGCCGTGCAGTAAGCGTCGCCATACTTCTGGTCTGCATAGTGACTCTCGGCCAGCCAGGAACCATCAGGCTGCTGGTTGGCGATCAGTGTCCGCGCCAAAGGTGGGAAAAACTCCCGCCAATAGTCTCCTCCCAATTGATACATTCCCTGGCAGCAATTGAACGCACTGTAATGATAACGGTCGTCAACCCAACCCGTCCTGCCAAATTCTTCCAGCGCGTTGTATTGATTAAAGTCATAGTTCAACAACCAATCGCCCGCCGCCTTGGCTTCCGTGGATTCGTGTTGGCCGGCGTGGGCCAGTGCCAAAATTCCCGCCCCCGCCATGCCACGGCTGCGTCGATTCGCGCGCGTGGCCATCAATTGAAACACGCCGTACTCGGGATTGAAGCAACGCCGCACATAGCCAACTGCGTCGTCGATTGGTTCCTGCGGCACGTCAAAGCCGGCATTCTTCGCCGAGCGCAGAAACATCAGATACCAACCCGTCACGGACAAATCAGAATCAAAGTCCTCTTCTTCGCCGCTAAAAACATCCACATACCGCCAACCACCTCGATCAACATCGCGACGCTTGGGCCAGCGCTGCATCTCGAGCGCGGCTTCGATCGACTTTTCAATCACGGGTTCCAGCCGTTCGGCAACTTCGGCTCCAGCCACGGAATAGTTTTCACTCAACACGAGCGAACCAATCGCATGATTGTAGCTCGCCGTGGTGCCGATGTCATGGACAACTTGACGAGTGATCGTCGACCCCCGTGGACCGACCAAGGTGACCAAGCCGTTCTGCTTCTGACAGCCCGCCACGTAATCGACGGTCCGCGAAAGTTGCTCGCCATATTTACCTTCGCTCGGAAGATGGCCGTGCGCCAGGAAAGCCATCTCGCACAATCCCGACACAGCGGGTTGACCAAACGGCAACGTGGGAAACGAACCGTCGCGCTGCTGTTGCTTTGCCAGCCAAGCCAACCCTCGTTCGACCGCTCGATCGACGGCATCCCACTCTTCCACCGAGAGGACGTCTTTGGCCTCTTGAGCGAAACAAGGATTTGAGAGGAAAAGTAGAATCCCACTAAACAGCAATAGTCGCGTCATGACGCACGTTCCACTCTAAGGCCTAGTTCAAAAATATCTTCCCCAAATTCATTGAACACCACGGAGGCACGGAGAGCACGGAGAATGCAAAATGCAAAATGTTCAATGCAAAATGCAAAAGTAAGAATGGTCTGCCGTTTTGCATTTACCGTTTTTCATTTTGCATTTTACATTAGTTTTCCTTATCCTCTGCCACTCCGCGCCTCCGCGGTAAAATACGGAACTAAATTTTGAATCGATCCTAACGCTGGAAGATTGGGATCAGTTGATTCGGGGCACCCAGCGACAGCAGCACCAGCGCCGTCGTGTAGGAGTTGCCATATTGGGCGTCGTCGCTATGACTTTCCGCCTGCCAGGAACCATCGGGTCGTTGATTCGCGACGAGTGTGCGGGCGAGGGGCGGGAAAAACTCCCGCCAGTAATCGCCACCTAATTGGTACATCGCCTGGCAGCAATTGAACGCGCCATAATGATAACGGTCATCAACCCAGCCGACTTTTCCAAACCGCTCTTGCTCGTTGTATTCGGTGAAGCTGTATTTCAAGATCCAATCGCCAGCCTGCTTGGTTTCGGGGGCATCGTGCAGCCCCGCATGCGCGAGTGCCAGAATCCCCGCCCCCGCCATGCCGCGGGTGCGATGGTCCGTTCGGGAAGAGAATAATAAGAACGTGCCGTACTCAGGAATAAAACACCGCCGCACGAAACCAATGGCCTCGTCGATCGGCTCCTGCGGCACGTCGAACCCGGCGTTCTTCGCCGAACGCAAAAACATGAGATGCCAGCCCGTCGCCGACAAGTCCGAGTCCAGCGCCTCCGCAACCTCTGCGGTGACGTTGAGGTAACGCCAGCCTCCCTCGTCGACTTTGCGCCGCTTGTGCCACTTCTGCATCTCCAGCGTGACGGCAATCGCTTTGCTGATCACGGGATCAAGTTGCTTGGCAACTTCCGCGCCTCCCATGGCATAGTTTTCCGTGAGTGCCAATGAAGCAATCGCATGGTTGTAGGACGCGGTAGTGCCGTCAAGATGCTGGACGTTCCTGTTAATTGTGGCGCCGCGCGGCGCCACTAACGCCACCAAGCCGTTTTCCTTTTGGCAACCCGAGACATAGTTCACCGCCCGCGAAAGCTGATCCCCGAATTCTCCTTCTCCGGGGAGATGGCCGTGCGCGACAAAGGCCAGTTCGCACAGCCCGGTGACACCTGGCTGCCCCCAAGGCATGGTGGGAAACGAACCATCACGCTGCTGTTGCTTCGCCAACCAAGCCAACCCACGTTCGACCGCTTTGTCGACCGCTTCCCATTCCGCTTCGGTCAACACGTCGTCGGCTGCCGGTTCAGGTTCAACGGCGTGCGTCGTGTTGAGCGAACAACACAGCAGCAAGCCCACGACAAATTTCAGAATCATTTTGCCAGCGACGTTTTTCATAAACTTCTTCCCGGTGTGAATCTCATTCGACGGCAGTCCCGCTTTTCTCTGGTCGGCTGATTTGACGAAAATACTGCTCAATCGCTCGGCGATAGCGTTCCGGCGGCGCCTTGTCGGCACCCTGATGCAAATCATCGCCCAACTGCGACAAGAGCACATTCCAATCGACCGTCTCACGAGCAATTTCCAACTGTTCGTCCCCGGCTTCGATCGCTTCGCCCTCTTTCAGAGCGCGTGCCACTGCCCGGCGATAGGCACGATCCAAGCGACGCTGCCGCATCCGCTGCTGCTGCAGGAGTTGATTCATCAACATGCGTCGATTGCTGGCGGTGGAGAGGGCATTATCTCCACCCATTTGCATAAAGTCCCCGTTAATCTGCAAATTCGACGGCCGGTTGGGGATGCCCAACAATTCTTGAATCGCGAACTCTTGTTCGAGCCCAGCCAGCAGCTCATCGAGCGTCGGATCTTCAAGTAAACTGGCGATCGGGTCTTGCACTGGCAGTTTATCGAGTTCTTTAATCGCCATTTGAATCAACTCATCGTAGTTTTTACCCGCTTGTTGGATCGCCTCAAGTGCCGATTGCTGACGTTCCACCGCCCGCGGCAATTGATTGCGTCGTAGCGCGTAAACCGCCGACAATTGATTGGGAGCGGCTTGCTCGTCGAGTGCCGCCAACAACTCGCGAGATTTCAAAGCTATGTTTTCGGGAATTTTATTGTCGGCCCGTTGGAGCAGCGCAGCCATCTGTTGCTCCAAGTCCGCCAGCTTCCCGGCCATCTGGTCGGACTGCGTCGCGAGTCGATACTGCTCCACTTCGGCGGCATTCTCGTAATTTCCTTCTTGATGGTGCTTGAGCTGCCGGTTCCATTCTGATGCGAGCATGATCAACTTGCGGGTTTCCAGGAGTCGATTCGCGGCGAACACAGCCAGGTCGGAACGGTCTTCCTGCAAACCTAATTGCCGAAGCGACACCTCCAAATTCGTGAGTTGATCGTGCAATGCTTGAGCATCCTCGGCGATGGCTTCCACCGTGACCGCCGCAGTCGCGCCCGTAGTTTCACCCGCCTCATCGGCGGATTCAGTTTCTTCCGCCGATTCTTTTAATTCGGCTTGCTGGTTTTGAGCGATGTAAGATTCGGCATCGGAACTAAGCTCCTGCGTGGCCGTGGCCACGTCTTGCAGCAATCGCGCCGCGGTTTGCACGTCGGCGTTGTTCATTTCTTGTGCTAAAGGCAGCCACGTCTCGAAGCGATCTTGCAGCACGGCCGCATCGACGGCCAAATCCGCCGCCGTTTCCGTGTGCCGCTGCAGCATCATCGCCTGCAAATCGGATTTCGTCGCCTCGTCCACCTCCGACCAGGCCAATACTTCGCGGTTCAATTCACGCTGGCTTTCGACCAACTCCTCGAGTTCGTAACGGAGCACGCGCTGGCGGTTCTGCTGGGAGTCGAGAAAACGCCTGAGCAATCGCGGATCGTCGGCCAAAATCTTGGCGAGTTCCGCCCGCATGTTGTTCCGCATCTCGATCACTTCCTTAAGCCGGGCGAGATATTCTTCATCGAGCTCGAACTCCACCCGCTTGCGCCGATAAGGACTGCCGTTGTTGTCACCGTCGGGACTCAACAGGGCCATCGAGTTTTCGACGAACACTTGATACATCTTCTTCACTTTCTCGATCGACTCAGCCAGGGCAAATTCCCGCCGCGCTGTTTCAAATTTCGAGGTGAGCTCAACAAGCATCTCCTTCGCTCGGACTGTGTGCTGCCAACCGTCACGCGCCGTGGTGATTCGCGCAGCGCCGTCGGTTTGAAGCGTTTTCCAAAATTCACGCCGCGCGGGCTGCATGTGGGCTTTGCTGATGTTCACCAATTGCAAGCCAATAAACGCGTACGGCGTGCCGTGGGTCCGCTGCTCGAGTTCTTCAACGATTTGCAAGCACTCAACGATTTGCTGACCCGCGCTGTCGATGTCGCGACCCTGAGCTGCCTGCCAATCGCTACCCGCATCCGCGGCATCAAGCACATTCCGCGAGAGTTTCTCGGCCTTTTCCAATAGCTGTTCCATCTCAAACAATTGGGGCGCGACGGCCATTTCCAACTGCGCCCGCTCTTGGCCCGCGAAACTGCCGGCCCATTCATCGATCTTCAGCTTCATGCGGTTGCTGGTCGACGACTGCGACGGCGGCTGCAGGTCAAGCTGATTCATCGCACGGTTATTCGGTGGCGGCGAACTGCCAGCGGTCATGTCGGGCTGCGGCTTCTGTTGGTCACTCGACGGCTCCGCAACCTTCTGCTCACCCCGCGCAACGCTTGCGTCTTCGCGAGCCTTCCGCGACTCCTTCGCAACCTGCTCGCTCGACTTCTCGCTTGCTGTTTCGCCGGCTTGAGCTGGTTGACTCTCCGAATCAGCAGTATTCACTCCCTGCCGCTCGCTGGTCGTTTCCTTACTGGCAACGTCCTCCGCCGGCTCCGACGACTCGCGACTTGCACTCGCTGATTCCGAAGCTGTTCCCGATTTCGTTTCCCCAGCAGTCAACTCTTTCAACTTGTCGGGCATCATCTGGGCGATTGCCTTGGAAATTGCGGACGGAGCCGCTTGCGTCTTCGCGGGTGCCTCTTCAACATTGCTTGCGACTGCCTTCTCCGCTTGCGGTTTCGCAACCGCTTGCGGCTTAGCGATCCCCGCATCAACTGCCATCTCCTCCCCAGGCACCGCCGCGTCCACGACTTTTTCTTGCTCAGCAGCCCCCGTCTCTGGTTGTGCGGATCCACTCGGCACCAAACTCCGATCCTCGCGGACCCGCACCGCAAAACTCAATTCAGCGCCATCTTGCACCTTGTATTTAGACAGATCGAGCTCCACAGTCGCCTTCACTTCCGTCGCTCCTTCTTGTTCACCCAGGGGAATCGGAATCGTGTCAAGCACGCGCGGCTCCGCCCCTGGTTTGCCACTTTCGTCGTACACCACCAGTTCCGCGCTGCCCACGCGCACGTCATCTTTCGCCACGAACGTGACTGGCACCTTGTCGTCGGGCCGTACGGCGATTTCTTCGTTTGGCGTGAGAATCCGCACCACCGGCGGTTTGTCGGGCCGGGCCTGCACACTGCATTGCGGTGGGCGGCGATTCTTGAGTCCATGCTCTTCTTCCAAAATCGGAGAGATCGCAATGTTCTCCGTCAGCGTCACTTCCCAGCGATACCAACCGTCGGCATCCATTAAGAGCAGTTGCTTCTTGCCGCCAATCAAATCGAGATGCATCTTGGCCACCGATTCGCGCGGCCTGAACGCAAATTGGAGCGTGCTTCCCGCGAGTGCCGACAGGCGGCGGGGCAGCTTGTCGAATTCTTGTGGCTCCTGCTGCGTGTAGTCAGGTGGAATCACCTTGAGCGTCGCCGCGGCAAGCTCCGGCCGATCCGCCACCGCGACTTCCTGCCAATCCGTTTGACCGTCGCCGGCCCGTAATCGATAGCGCAGCGGCTCTTTCACCGACCGCACTCGATGCGTCAGCCGATTCTGTTCGTCGCCGCGGGGTACGAGCGTGATTGTTTGCGCGTCGGCTCCCTCGGGATTCAAGAACAGCGTCGCCTCGCTGACGGGCGTTCCCTTCAATTCGGCGGCGATTTCCAACGATTCACCGCGCGCGACCACGCCAAGCTGCGAGACGGCGTGAATTTCGGTGGCCGAGATATTGGCCATTGGCAGCCAAAATCGCTTGAACAGAACCGTCGTGCGATGCGAATCCATTATCGCCGCGAACACTAAAATCGCCGCCACGCCGGTTAAGCACCAGGCAGCACGAGTGAAACCATTGAGTCGCACCACGGCCAGCGGATCGACGTGAGCAGAATA